>JBJKRD010000258.1:0-8448 GCA_046704925.1 Opitutaceae bacterium
CGGCCGCCCCAGCGCGGCCGCCTCGACTGGCGATTGCCCGCCTTCGTGCGGCGGCAGACTCTTGCCGCAGAACACCACCGCGGCCAGTTGCGTGAGGTCCCGCAGTTCGCCCGTGGTGTCGGCGACCGCGACATCCACCTCATGGGGTGCGGGCCCGTGGGTCCGCAGGTGGTAGCGCAGGCCGCTCTTCGCCAGGGCCGCCGCAATGACGTCGCGCCGTTCGGCGTGCCGCGGCACCAGCAACAGGGCAACCTTGAGCCCGCGACTCCGGGCGGATTTGAGCGCCTGGACCAGGGCCAGCTCCTCGCCTTCCCAGGTCGACGAGCCCAGCAGGATCAAGCCGTCGCCCAGGCCCAGCGTCCGCCGCCATTCCGCCTTTCGCGCCTCGGCCAACGGCGGGATGGTGAGATCGAGCTTCAGATTGCCCAGCGTCCGCAGCCGCTCCGGCGGAAAACCGAGGGCCCGCAGGCGCTCCTCGTCCTCGCGCGAGACCGGCAGGCTGCAGGTGATCCCGCCAAGCAACGAGGGCACCAGAAACCGGGCCCGCCGCATCCGGCGAAAGCTGCGGTCCGACAGCCGGGCGTTGATGCCCAGCACCGGCACCCCGCGGCGCCGGGCCTGCCGGATATGTTCCGGCCACCGCTCTCCCTCCATGAGGATCGCGAGATCCGGCTGAATGCGCCGCCACGCCCGCGCGCTGAAGAGCCACCAGTCGAGCGGGAAATAGCCGAGCGCGATGACCAGCGGTAAATGACGGTCCTGCGCCAGCTGGTGCCCCGTGCTCGTGGTGGTCGTCAGGTACACCTCCACCGACTCGTCCTGCTTCAGCGCCGCCAGCAACGGGCCGACCGCCAGCATCTCGCCCACGCTCACCGCCTGCAGCCAGATGCGCCGCACCCCCGGGCGTTTGGGCGGCAGCCGCGGCGTCCCGCCAAAGCGGTGGCTGAAATTCGCCCCGTACCCCCCGCGCCGGTACATCCGCCGCAAATAATACGGCGAAGCCAGCAGCAGCGCGGGGAGATAAAGCAGACGGTACAGCCAGATCATGTCGACGGTCGTGACCCTGGGCGTGCGGCTTGCATGGCGGGAACCTAGGTTTGCCCGTTCCCGCTGGCCACAAAAAATCACCCGGGCGGGAGCCGGCTTACCATTTGTCGAGCAAAGGATTGGAAGCGGCTGGTCACGCCTGCCGCCCCCGTCGGGAGGCCCCCCTGCCGCCTTGCCAATGGCGCCGGCGCGGGCAGGCTGACAACCTTATGGCCACCCCCCTGCGTCGCGCGTCCACCCTGCTCGCCCTGATTTCGGTCGCCGGCCTCCTGCTGCCGCGTCCGCTGTCCGCCCGGCCGCCCGCCTTCGGCCAGGAGACCAGCGACCTGCAGCCCGATCCCGCCGCCGTCTGGGGACGTCTGCCCAACGGACTGCGTTATGTGATCCTGCCGAACAAGGAGCCGAAGGCGCGGGCCAGCCTGCGTTTGGTCGTGGGCTCCGGTTCGTTGTATGAAACTGACGCGCAGCAGGGCCTGGCCCATTTCCTCGAGCATCTGGCTTTCGACGGCAGCGCCCATTACCCGCCGGGAACGCTGGTCGAATATCTGCAGCGGCTCGGCATGGGCTTTGGCGCCGACACCAACGCCTACACCGGCTTTGACGCCACCGTCTACCTGCTGGAACTCCCCGACACGGCCCCGGCCACGCTGGCCGACGGCTTCCAGGTTTTCGCCGACTACGCGAGCGGCCTGCTGCTCGATCCGGCGCAGATCAACAAGGAGCGCGGGATCGTCCTCGCCGAAAAACGAACGCGCGACTCGGTCGAGTATCGGACCTCGGTCGCCGAATACCAGTTTCTCCTGGGCGAGTCGCGGTTCCCCGAGCGCATGCCCATCGGGCTGGCCCCGGTCATCGAGCAGGCGCAGCGACCCGTTATCGATGATTTCTACAACACCTGGTACCGCCCGGACAATATGGCCGTCGTGGCCGTGGGCGATTGCGCTCCGGCGGCCGTGGCCGCCCAGATCCAGGCCGTCTTCGGTTCACTCGCCGCGCGGGCGCCGGCCAGACCGCAACCCGACCTCGGCCGCATCCCCGCGGCCCCGGGTCTGCATGTGAAGTTTTTTCCCGAACCGGAGGCCGCCCGCGTTACCGTGGCGCTCCACACCGTGACGCCCTTTGGCGGCGAACCCGACACGGCGGCCAACCGTTTGAAATACCTGCCCCGTGACCTTGCGTTCCAAATGCTGAACCGCCGGCTCTCCATCCTGGCCAAGAAGGAGGGGGCTCCGTTCACCAACGGCTACGCCGACGCCGATGAAAGCTACCGTTTCTACCGGGACGTCGCGATGGTGCTCAACTGCCGCCCCGAAAGCTGGCGCGGCGCGCTGGACACGGCGGAACAGGAACTGCGGCGCGCGCGCGAATTCGGTTTCCAGCCGGCGGAGCTTCGGGAAGCGACCGCCGAGTACCTCAACCGCCTCGAGCAAAGCGCGGCCAGCGCCTCGACCCGCCGCTCCAACCGCCTCGCCGGGCAGCTCGTTTCCTGCCTGCTCAACGACAGCGTGTTCACCACTCCCGCCGCCGATCTGGCGCTCTACCGCCCCGCGCTGGAAAAGGTCACGGTCGACGACTGCCTGCAGGCCCTGCGGACCGCCTGGGACACGCAGCAGCGCTACCTTTTCGTGACGGGCAATCTGGATTTGAGCAAGGAGACGCCCTCTCCCGAGCAGGCCATCACGTCCGCCTACGAGGCCAGCCACGCCGTCGCGCTCCAGCCGCCGCCCAAGCTGGCCGAGGCGGCATTCGCCTACACGGACTTCGGTCCGGCCGGCAAGGTCGTCCATGACGAGGAGGTGGCGGATCTGGGAGTCCGCCTGATCCAGTTTGCCAACGGGGTCCGTCTCAACCTCAAGCGCACCGATTTCGAGGCCAACACCATCCGGGTGCACATCCGCCTTGGCACGGGCCGGTTGACCGAACCGGCCGCCAGGGAGCCCGGCCTGGCCATGCTGGCCAACCTCACCTTCATTGCCGGAGGCCTGGGCAAGCACAGCATCGACGACCTCCAGCGGCTGTTCGCCGGCAAGACCGTCGGCCTGAATTTCAACGTCGGCGACGACGCGTTCGTCTTCGGTGGCACGACCAACCGGCAGGACCTGCTCGCCCAACTGCAACTGCTGGCCGCGTACGTCGCGGATCCCGGCTACCGACCGGAGGCTTTGCGCCAGGCCCGCAAGGTCCTCGAGCAAATGTACACCCGCTTCGCCCACACGCCGTCGGGTCCGATGCAGACCGAGGTCCCCCGGCTGCTCGCCCACGGCGATCCGCGCTTCGGGCTGCCGCCGGCCGCCGATCTCCAGAGCCGCGACCTCGCGGAGGTCCGCACCTGGCTGGCCCCCCAACTGGCGGATGGCGCCGTGGAGATCGCGATCGCCGGGGACATCGATGTCGACGCCACCATCGCCGACGTGGCGCGAACCTTGGGCGCCCTGCCGCCACGCTCCGCCAAACCGGCGCTGACGGCGGAGCGCGAAGTGTCCTTCCCCGACCCGTTCACCAAGACCTTCGAGGTGCCGACCGAAATTCCCAAGGGCCTTGTCACCCTCTTCTGGCCCACCACCGACGCGCGCGACGTGAGCGTGGCCCGACGCCTCGCCCTGCTGGCCCAGGTCATGTCCGACCGCCTGCGAGTGAAGATCCGCGAGGAGATGGGCGATGCCTACAGTCCCTTCGCCTTCAGCGCCCCGAGCGAAACCTACCGGCATTACGGCTATCTGGGCGCCCAGATCACGATCGACCCGGCGCAGGCGCAGAAGATCGTCGACAGCGTGCTCGCCATCGCCGCCGACCTTCGGGAACACGGCGTGACGCCGGACGAACTCGAACGCGCCAAGCAGCCGATTCTCACCACGCTGCGCGAGTCGGCGCGTACCAACGCCTACTGGCTCAACAGCGTCATCGCCTCGTGCCAGGAGTTTCCCCAGCGCCTTGACTGGTGCCGCACCCGCTACCGCGACTTCGAGAGTATCACGAAGGCCGAAATCGACAAGATGGCCGAAGAATACCTGGACCCGGCGCGCTCATTCCGGGTGATCGTGCTTCCGGCGCCTCCACCCACTGTGAAATCCTGACTTCGGCGGGCGGAACGCGCGCCAACATTCCGCCCCGCGGTTGCCACCATGGCTGATCCGATTCGCTGTCTCACGGAGAATTCCGGACTGGCCTTCGTGGGCGACCGGGCCGGTGGGCGTTTCGGCGTGACCGGGGCGGAGGCGCGGCGTCTGCTGACCGCCCGCAACCCGCATGGCAAACCGAACGCCGACGTCATCCGTCCCTCGGTGGGCAGCGACGATCTGCGGGGTCGGCCGCGGCAGCGATGGACCATCGATTTTCCACCGGACATGGAGGAGCGCGAAGCCGCCCTTTACGAGCGTCCTTACGCGCGGATTCGCCGGCTCGCCACGTCCACGGGTCGTCGCAGGTGGTGGATCCACCGGTCGCCGCAAGCGGCCATGCGCATCGCCCTCGCCAGACGGGATCGCTTTCTGGCCACTCCGGCGGTCGCCCGTCATCCGGTGTTCACCTGGCTGCCACCCGAAGTCTTGCCCGACCACACGCTGGTGGTCTTCGCCCGCGACGACGACTGGTTCTTCGGCGTGCTCCAATCGCACATCCACCGGGCCTGGATACGGCATCTGGGTCGGAAACCCGGCGGGAGCCGGGCGGGAATCCGTTACAGCCCGACGATCTGCTTCGCAACGTTCCCGCTGCCCTGGCCGCCGCCAACGCCGCTGGGTAGATTGACTCGGCAGCAGGAGGATCTCCGCACCGGAGTCGCCCGGGCGGCGCGGACGCTCGATGCCGCGCGCAACGAATGGACGGGCGACTGCGCGGATCGGAGTCACACCTTGGCCGGCCTTTATGAGCTTCGCCCCTGGTGGCTGCGCGACCACCACGCCGCCCTCGATGACGCGGTGGCCGCGGCCTATGGCTGGCCGGCCGACCTCGGCGATGACGATATCATCAACCGTCTGTTGGTCCTGAACGGAACGCGGGTCGGAGCTGCGGCATCGGCCTGCTCACAGCCGGTTTGATCGGAGACAAACGGTTTTCTACTGATTCGCGCTCTTCCGGCAATTCCGTTGCCTCGGAGAGACCCCGTCGCCCACTTCGTGGGGCAGCCACGATGAATGCTCTGGAAGCCATCCACGCGCGTCAGTCGATCCGCGCCTACCAGCCCCGACCGATCGAGCCGGAAAAGCTCGAGGCGATCCTGTCCGCCGCCAACCGCGCGGCCTCGGCGGCCAACTTGCAGGCGTACCAGATCTACGTCGTTCGCGCCGCGGCGACCAAGCGGGCCCTGGTCGCGGCCGCCGCCGGCCAGGCCTTCCTGGCGACGGCGCCCGTGGTGCTTGTGTTCGCGGTCGATCCGGGCCGGTCGGCGGTCAAGTTCGGCGCCCGCGGCGAACAAGTCTATTGCATGCAGGATGCCTGCGCCGCGGTGTGCAATGCAATGCTGGCCGCCGTGGAATTGGGCCTCGGCTCATGCTGGGTGGACGCGGTCGATGAAGCGCTGGCCGGCCGGATTCTGGGCCTGCCGGACCGCCACCGCGCCGCGGTTTTCCTTCCCATCGGATATTCCGCCGAAACGCCTCCCGGCACCCCGCGACGGGCGTTGACGGACCTCGTGACCGATCTCGGCGTCTGATCAGCCGCCGGGCTGGTACGAGGTCTCCAGCCGCGCCTCCTGGGCGTGGCGTTCGATGGCGAGTTCGAGCAGTCGTTCGATCAGTCTGGCGTAAGGCACGCCCGTCGCCTCCCACAGTTTTGGGTACATGCTGATCTTGGTGAAGCCGGGGATGGTGTTGATCTCGTTCACGCACGCGGTCCCGTCGGCCCGCACCAAAAAGTCCACCCGGGCCATGCCGGCGCACTCGAGAACCTGGAACGTCTGCACGGCCAGGCGTCGCACCCGTGCGGCCACCTCGGGCGGCAGGTCCGCGGGAATGAGCAGGGCGGCGCCGTTTTCGTCGAGATACTTGGCTTCATAGGAATAGAACTCGTGCCGGGGCACAATCTCCCCCGGCACCGAGGCCTCGGGCGCCTCATTGCCCAGCACCGCCACCTCGATCTCCCGGCCGTCGACGAACTCCTCCACCAGCAGCTTGTGGTCGTAGCGGAGGGCGGCGGCCCGGGCGGCGGTCCAACCGTCGGCGTCGCGGACCTTGGTGACCCCCACCGACGAGCCGGAGTTGGCCGGCTTCACGAAAAGCGGCGTGCCCAGTCGGGTCACCAACTCGGCAAACGTCACCGCCTCCGCCTGGCGGCGCGCCAGGGCGACCCACCGCGCCACCGGGACGCCGGCCTCCTTCAGCAGGCGCTTGGCGACGTCCTTGTCCATGCCGACCGCCGAGCCCAGCACGCCGGCACCGACAAACGGCACGTTGGCCAGCTTGAGCAGGCCCTGCACGGTGCCGTCCTCGCCGTAGGTTCCGTGAAGGACCGGGAACGCGACATCCAGGCGGGGCAGACCGCGCCGGGTGCCGATGCCAACCAGCGCCCCGTCGGTTTCGCCCGGCACGAACGCCACGGTTTCGCCGCCGGCCCCGGGCGGGAGGGCGGCGGTGGGCGCGACGGACCCGCCGAGCAGCGCGGCGTCACACACATGCCAGCCGCCCGCCTTGTCGATGCCGATCAGCGTGACCTCGAATTTCGCTTGGTCGATCGCCTCGTAGACATTGCGCGCCGATTGGAGCGACACTTCATGCTCAACGGATTTGCCGCCAAAGAGAATACCCACGCGCTTTCTGGCCATACCCCCATTTCGCCATTCCTTGCCGCCGCCTCCAGCCTGAAATCGGCCCACGGTCAAGCGCCGACGCTGGCAGGCGAATCACCGCCCGCGCCGCCGACGGCGCTGATTTCCCGCGCGAGCATCCAGCCGAGCAAGCCTTGCGCGAAGCCGTGACAGGCCGGCTGCCCGCCGCCGAAGATGCCCAGGCTTCGCAGCGCGGTCTTCAGGCGGGGGGGCAGATCACCGGCGTACCAATGAAACCACGAACCGGCGCGGTTCTTGTCGCTCCGCGCCGTCAGCAAGGGCAGGAACCCGTCGCACACCAGGTTGTCGAGCCGCGTGCCGCGGATGACCCCGGCCGCAATGCGGGCGGCAAATCGTTCCCGCCATTCCGGCAGATCGTGTTTCGTCCGCACCGCGGTGGTGGCCTCGCCGCACACGATCGCGTGCAGCGGAAGCTCGGCATCCAGTTGCGCCAGCGCCTCCGGCCAGTCCGGGTGCGACCGCACCCAGGCCGCATATTGCCGCAGGCGCACCCGCGGGTGATTGGCGGGCCGGATCCCCTGCAGACTCCATGCCGCCTCCGACCCGAACACGACCTCGGGATCCATGCCGTCTTCGCACCAGCGACCAAGTTCCCACCGGGTGGCGATTCTCAGCATCGCCGCGCGGTTGAAGCGGTAGCCGAGAATTTCGAGCGCCGTATAGTGGCAGGCGCCGGCCCAACCGAGGCGCTCCACGCGCCGCCGCGCAAACTGCACCTTCTGCCGCCACCGACTCTCGCCGTGCACCCGCAACAAAGCCGTCGCCTCACCCGGCGGCAATCGCGCCAGTTCCTCCGCCGTCCGCCAATCCGCCCGCCGGGCCAGAGTCTCGATGGCATCCTCCGCCGCATACTCTTCGAGATCGTGCCACAACCGCGGCAGCAACACCAAGGTCGGCAGCGGGCAACCGTCAGCCCGTCGCGCCTGCTCCCCCGGGGACGGAGGGAAAAGCACCACGTGCAGCACGACCTGATCGTAGGCGTGATCATGGGCGTGCGCATGCGCCGTCCAGTCGCCCGCGTGCAGGTGCAATTCGACATCGCCGGTGACGGTGCGGGCGCCGAGTTGAAGCCGGGCGTCGCGGAAGTCGGGGCCCCCCAGCAGATTCCACCGGCCGGGATGCATCACCCGGAGCGGCTCGCCGTCCTCGGTGACCGCCCGGTCCGCATCGAATTCGCCCCGGGCCCAGATCTTCTGCAGCAATCGCTCCGTGAAGGTGAACGGACCGTAAAGGCCCTGGATCTCCGCCACATTCCATTCCTGCCATCGCTGCTTTCGCGCCGCCATGCCGGGCTCCGTTTCCCGGACAGCGAAAACCGTTCTCTGGGGAACGTCAATGGATTTTCACGATTCTAGAAATTGTGCGGGCGCGTTTCCCGCTTGTCCCCGCCCCGTCCCAAAACCTTGATGAAACCGTGTCATCCCGCCGGTCCCTGCAATTCACGCTGGCTGTCGTCCTGCTGGTGGCGCTGTGCGTCTTTGTCCCGGGGTTCCTCTATTTTACGGAAATGGCGCTGCGCGAACTGCGTTTCATGTGGTGGCTCATCTTGCTCCTCGGCGGCACCCTCTGGCTCCTTACCCGCCTGGGGCGGAAACGGTAGGACCGGACCGCTGCCCGGC
>JBJKRD010000259.1:0-3912 GCA_046704925.1 Opitutaceae bacterium
CCATTACACCCACACCCCCCCATCCCACATCATTCCAGCTGTCTCGTGGGCTCGGAGATGGAGCGGCGGTTGTACGCGGAGACCGACCGCATGATCAGGGCGTATGGCGACCACCCCTCGTTCATGCTTCTGTCGCCGAGCAACGAGCCCCACGGCAACTGGAAGCCGGCACTGACGAAATGGGTGGAGCATTATCGGGTGCTGGATGCGCGACGGCTGTACACCACCGGCACCGGGTGGTCGTTGATCAGCCGGCCCGGACCCGTGCAGGGGGCCGACTATCTCGTCGCCGCCGGCATCGGGTGGCAGCCCCTGCGCGGGCCACGCGGCTGGTTCGGCGGCGACTACGGCGCCGCCCTGCGCGGCGTGAACGTGCCGGTGGTGGCACACGAGGTCGGACAATGGTGCGCCTACCCCGACTTCGACATCATCCAGAAATTCACCGGCTACATCCGGCCCGGCAACTACGAGATCTTCCGCGATTCGCTGGCCGCCCACGGCCTGCTGGCGCAGGACCGCGATTTCGCCCGGGCCTCCGGGCGCTTCCAGGTCAACTGCTACAAGGAGGAGGTCGAGGCCAACCTGCGCACGTCCGGCCTGGACGGCTTCCAGTTGCTCGACCTGCACGACTACACGGGGCAGGGAACCGCGCTGGTCGGCCTGCTGGACACCTTCTGGCAGCAAAAAGGCTACGCGACACCGGCGGAGTTTCGCGAATTCTGCAGCCCGACCGTGCCGCTGGCGCGCCTCCGGCAGCGCGTCTTCACCACCGCCGATCCCTTCGACGTGCCGGTCGAGGTCGCCAACTACGGTCCCGGCCCGCTGGCGAACGTGGTGCCGGTCTGCCGCATCGTGGACGCAGCCGGACGGGTGGTCGCCGGCGGGGACTGGCCGGCGCGGACGATTCCGCTGGGCAAGAACATCCCCCTCGGCCGGATGACCGCCGATTTGGCGAAGCTGCCGGCTCCGGGCGCGTATCGATTGGAAGTGGCGCTTTCCGGCACGCCGTTCCGCAACGCGTGGAATTTCTGGCTGTATCCGGCGCAGGTGCCGGAAACGGTGCCGGCCGGGGTGCTGGTGACCGATTCGTGGACCCAGGCCGGGGCCCGGCTGGCGGCGGGGGGCCGGGTGCTGTTCCTGCCCCGTCCCTCGCAGTTGGGCTGGACGAGTCCGCTGCTCGATCGGGTACCGGTGTTCTGGAACCGGCAGATGAATCCCAAATGGAGCCGGATGCTGGGGCTGAGGATCGAGCGCCGGCATCCCGCCCTCGCCGAATTTCCCACCGATGATTGGTGCGACTGGCAGTGGTCCGAACTTGTGGCCCGGGCCCGCGCCATCAACCTCGATCAACTGCCGCGCGGATTGCAGCCGATCGTGCAAGCCATCGACGATTGGAATCGCAACTGGAAGCTGGGCGTGGTCTTCGAATGCCGCGTCGGTCCGGGCCGCCTGCTCGTATGCTCCGCCGATCTGCAGTCCGACCTGGCGCGCCGCCCGGTGGCGCGGCAGTTGCGGCGGTCGCTGCTCGATTACATGGCGGGCGATCGGTTCCAGCCGCGCACCGCCGTGTCCGCGGCGGCGCTCGGAAGCCTGTGGTTCGATTCGCGCCTGATGCACCGCCTCGGGGCGACGGTGCGGGCCGAGGGCGCGCATCCGGAGGCGGCGATCGACGGAGACCCGAACACCGCCTGGGTCCACGAGGGGGCCGGAGCGGCCGCCGTCGCGAACCTGAATCGTTTCTGGATTGAAGGAGAACCCGTGGCGGACCTGCCGCAGCCGCCCTACCATCCCTGCACGCTGACCGTCCGCTTTCCCACCCCGGTGGCGATGAACGGACTGCTGCTGCTGCCGCGGCAGAACGATCGCCTGCATCGCGGGGACATCCGCGGCTACCGCGTGGAGACCAGCGACGACGGCACCCATTGGCAGGAGGCGGCGCAGGGCGAGCTGTTGTCCACGTTCGAGCCCCAGACCATCCGGTTCGAGCGGACGGTCACGGCGCGGGAATTTCGGCTGACGGCGTTGTCCGGTTTCGGCATCGACACCTCCACGGCCCTCGCCGAGTTGTCCGTGATCTACGCCGGGCCGAGGCTGCCGGACCAGGGTCCGGAGGAGATCGAGTACCGTGAATCCCGGAGCACGACCCCGGAAGTCAACGAAGGCCCGGAAGGAACGCATCGGGCTGGCGGAACCGCGCGGCCCGGACCATGATCTGACTCGTTATGGGTTTGTCACCTCGCTGGTATCTGCTGCCGCTGCTGGTCGCCTTGGCGGGTTCGGTCCGGGCCCAGACGGCGGAGCGCTTCGAGTCCGGTGATTTGCTGTACCAGGACGACTTCTCCGATCCCACCCGCTGGCTGGTGGAGCAGCGTCCCGGCGGCACGGTGTCGTTTCAGGACGGCAAGCTCGTCATCGAGGATGCCGGCGGCTGCACGGTTTGGTTCCGCCAGGAACTCAAGGCGCCGGTCATCATCACCTACGAGGCGACGGTGATCGACCGCGGCGGGCCGCATGACCGCGGGTCGGATCTGAATTGTTTCTGGATGGCCACCGATCCCGCGGCCCCGGGCGGGAGCGTCCTGGCGACGACGGCGAACCGGACGGGGGCGTTCGCCAACTACGATTCCCTGCGCCTCTACTACGTTGGTTGCGGCGGCAACAACAACACGACCACGCGATTCCGGCGGTACACCGGCACGGGCGACCGCCCGCTGCTGCCCGAATACGACCTGAAGGCGCCAAAATACCTGCTCCAAGCCAATCACACTTACTACATCGTGCTCGTGGCGGTGGGCGGTCGGGCTCAATACTGGCGGGATGGCGTGCGTATCTTCGACTATGCCGATCCCGACCCGTTAACGCACGGCTGGTTTGGATTCCGGACGGTCCACAGCCATATCGAAATCAAACACTTCCGGGTCTGGAGTGCACGGCCGGCGCCTGGGACGGCGGGCAGGTAGGCTTGGGAGGCCCGGTCGGCTCGCCCGGTAACCGCCCGGCCGGTGGACAAAAGCGAAGGTCCGGCTCATGGTTGAGTCCCCTGCGGTCGGGGCGGTTCGTTTCGACGGGCGGGAGGCGATAGTCCGAAACCGTTTGCGTCTTGCTGCGTCTATGTCGACGGACCTTCTGGAATCCTGGCCATGAAACTCGCGCTTAGCCCCCAGGAAGCCTGGCAGCCGTTGTCGCCAAACGGATGGGATGAAGAGGCTGCCCGTCATCTGCTTCGCCGGGTGAGTTGGTCCGCGCAACCGGAGGAAGTGGCGCGGGTTCTGCGGGACGGTCTCCCGGCGACGCTCGAGCGGCTGCTGCCGGCTTCGCCGGCTCCCAGGCCCGTGCCCGCGGCGGTGGCGGAGTTGACGGAGGACACCCCCGCCTTCGTCCGCCAGGTGCGGGCGGCGCCGCCGGCGGAACGGCGCGAGCTTCTCCGCCACGCGCGGGAGCAGTCGCGCAATGCCTATTTCGATCTCACCGTCCGCTGGCTCCAGCGGGCCGGCGGCGCCGAGCACGCCGCGGTCGAGAAATGGACGCTGTTTCTCGGCAACGTCTATGTGGTGGCGTTCCGGAAGGTGCGGAATACCGCGCTGCTCTTCCGGCACCAGGATCTGCTCCGCACCCGCGGCCTGGGTCCGGCGCCGGCGCTGACCAAGGCGGTGCTGCGTTCGCCGGCAATGATCCAGTACCTCGATCAGCAGCAAAGCCGGATTGGGGCGCCGAACGAGAAAGTAGCCCGCGAACTGATGGAACTCTTCACCCTGGGCATCGGGCACTACACGGAGAACGACATCAAGCAGGCGGCGCGCGCCTTCACCGGCTACGTGCAGTACCGCGGCGAATTCCATTTCGTTCCCCGCCGGCATGATTTCGGCGACAAGACCGTGTTCGGGCGGACGGGCCGGTACGACGGCGACGGGG
>JBJKRD010000260.1:0-13670 GCA_046704925.1 Opitutaceae bacterium
GGCGGGGGGGGGGGTGGGGTTAATTTGGCGGGGGGGGCGGCGGGGGGGGTACCCCCGCGCGCCCCACCCCCCCCCCGCGGCTGGGAGCCCAGAGTTCCGCTTGCTGCGGCGGCCGTCGTGTGCGCTCGAAGGGACCACCGGGATTACCTCGGCGGAGTCAGGGGTTACCCGGCGCAAACTACCATGCGGCGATCAGTTTCGCAACCGGCGGCGTTTTGCCGTCCCGGGTCAGCTTGTCATCTCCGCCCGGAGCCATGGAGGAACCTGGCCCCGGCCGACTTGCGCAAAGCGTCACCAGCCATGCTGCTCCATGCTTTCAGGACAATCGCCGAGGGCCCGGCACCGGCGCGTCCCGCATCCCCTTCGGGCTCCAGCAAGTCACGGCTCCGCCGGGGCTCACCGATCCGGTTTTCTCCCACCCGCCGCGTGCGCTCGCGGCGGCCGCGACTGCCGGCCTGGCCGACGAGTATTCCTCCCCGACACGACCATCGCCTTCAGAGCGTCGGGCTGATCGGATTTTCCGCGGCCCGGGCCCCGCGGCCCGCCGATCGCTAAAGGCGCTTCAGCGCCTCGATCATCGCCGGGGAGATGTCCGCATGGTGATGCACCATCTTCCAAGCGCCGCCTTTTCGCTGATAGACGTTGGTGACGCGGTGCTCAATGGCGACGCGCTTCCCCGCCATCTTGAAGTGGCCCACCTCGACGCCCATCTCGCAGGCCACATTCCCGACCACTTGAATCACCTGGCGCTTCAATCGCACCTTCCCGGCGGAGGCCAGCGTCGCCACCTTGGCGAACGATCTCCGGACCGCATTCCAGCCGATGTCCCGGCCGGGGATCGGGTGCATCGCCGTCACGGCGCTGCCGTGGGCCCAGACTTTGGCCATGGAACTGGCGTCGCCGTTGGCCATGCGGGTCAATGCGGCGTAGAACTGCGCTGAAGCTTCGCGGACTTTATCCTGGACGTTCATGGGGGGATCGGTCTTCGGACGGGGTTGGACTGCGGGCGCCGTCGACGGACGGCAGCCGGCCTCCGGGTTCCTGCGTTCCGCTGCGGACAAATCGAGGCGTAGGGATCGCGCGCGGCACGGGGAATCCGGATGGGGCCCGGCACCCTATCACCGAACCACCGGTTCGCCAACGGTGGGCCGGGTTTTTGCCCGCACGCCCACTGTTCGCGAAACGCGCATTTCTGGCTATAGCGATGGGGCCGCCGCGACGGCGCCGGCTTGTTCCCATGGAAATTGGCGTAGACAGTTTTGTGGCCACGGCCAGAAGCGGCCCGACGGGCGACGTCGGGCGCGTGCAGGAGTTGCTCGAGCAAATCGAGCTCGCCGACCGGGTCGGGCTGGATGTGTTCGGCATTGGCGAGCACCACCGGCCCGACTACGTGTCGTCGGCTCCCGCGGTCCTGCTCGGCGCCGCCGCCGCGCGCACGCAGCGCATCCGCCTGGCCAGCGCCGTGACCGTCCTGAGCTCCGACGACCCGGTGCGCGTCTTCCAGCAATTCGCCACGGTTGATCTCCTCTCGCGCGGCCGGGCCGAGATCATCGTCGGCCGCGGCTCGTTCATCGAATCCTATCCGCTCTTCGGTTTTGACCTCGACCACTACGACGAGCTGTTCGCCGAAAAACTGGACCTCTTGCTGAAGATCCGGGCCGAGACCCGGGTGCACTGGACCGGGCGCCACCGCCCGGCGCTGACGGGCCAGGGCGTGTATCCCCGCCCGCTGCAGAACCCGCTGCCGGTCTGGATCGGCGTCGGTGGAACGCCGGAGTCCGCCGTCCGGGCCGGCCGGCTGGGCCTGCCGTTGATGGTGGCGATCATCGGCGGCCGCCCGCGGCAGTTCCGCGGACTGGTCGACCTCTACCGCGACAATTTCCAGACCCCGGAGCCCGGCCGGGTCGCCGCCGTTGGCATCCATTTCATCGGCTTCCTCGCCGACACCACCGCCCAGGCGCTCGACACGTTTTGGCCCGCCTATCGCGATGTCTTCGGGAAAATCGGTCGGGAGCGGGGCTGGCCGCCGCCGACCCGCGAGCAGTTCGATGCCCAGTGCAGTCCCGCCGGGGCGCTGATGGTGGGCGATCCGGAAACGGTGGCGGCGAAGCTCCTCGCGGCGCACCGGGATCTCGGCGGCTTTTCGCGGGCGACCCTGCTGCTCGACAATCGCGGGCTGTCCCACCACCAGATCCGGCGCGCCATCGAACTGCTGGGCACGCAGGTGGCGCCGCGCGTGAAGCGGGCAATCGGGGTCGATCCGGCCGTGCGACCTCCCGGCGCGACCCCGGGGAGCCCGCACGCAAAGGGGGTCGAACCGGAACTGGACCGAAGCCAGCCGGCCGGCGGGCTTTGATCGCCGGGGCGCTCCCGCGCGGCTTCGGCGCGCGGACGCCAGCCCATCCCGGCCGGTCCAGGCGATTTGCCAAGGCGGTCGGCCTGGTGGACGTTGGGTTCGGCCCAGCCGGCACATTTCACTTCGTTCCGTCATGAAAACCAAGAGTCCCCCGCCGCCGCCGGGTGAAGCCATCCGCGTCGTCCCGCTCCACTATCCCAAGGCCGTTCGCACCGTCGATGAACTGGCGGCGGCCCGCCGGGCGGACGAAAAGGGCATCGATCCGTTCGCCGGGCGCCCGGCTCCCGCGGCGGTCGCCGCCCATCTCGCCTACAACGGCGGGCCGCTGCTCACCGGCGTGCAGGTTTATACCATCTTCTGGGGCGCCCTCTGGGGCACCACGCCGGCTGCCCAGAAGCTGATCGTCGATCTGAACACCTTCTTCGCCACGATCCTGGCGAGTCCGCTGATGGCGCAATTGGCGGAATACAGCGTTGCGGGCCAGGCCATCGGCCCCGGGACCCTGGCCGGCACGGTCACGATCAGCGCCAATGCGCCGACCCGGAGCGTCGCCGACTCGGCCCTCCAGTCCGCGCTCAGCCGCTGGATCCGCGCCAAGACGATTCCGTCGGGTCCGAAGGATCTGCTCTATTTCGTCTACCTCGATCCTGGCGTCGCATCGGTGCAAGGAGGCGGCAAGTCCTGCCAGAGTTTCTGCGGGTACCACAGCAGCGCCGGCAGCGTTTACTACGCGGTGATGCCGTACCCGTCGTGCGACGGCTGTCTGGGCGGCCTGGCCGCCTTCGATGCCCTCACGGCTACCAGTTCGCATGAGCTGTGCGAAGCGGTCACCGACCCCGTTCCGGGCACCGGCTGGTACGACGACGCCCACGGCGAGATCGGCGACATTTGCGCGTGGAATTTCAAGCAGGTCGCCGGTTACACCGTGCAACTCGAGTGGTCGAATCAACTCGGCAAGTGCGTCTAGGCCGCGCCTGAACGTCCCCCTCGCCCGCCGACGCCCCCGCCGACGTCAAGTGCCGGGTTGGAGGTAGGTCACCGGCGCGAACAGCCGCCGTTCGGCGCCACGGGGATCGTCCTCCACGCGCGGCGGCAGGTCGAAGATCATCGCCGGCCGTCGCGGCACCGCGTAACGCGGCCAGACGGGCAGTTGCGGTGTGTTGGGGTTGCCGGTGCGGGCGAAGGCGAGGAGGGCGCCGCTCATCAGGTCCGCCATCGCCTGCGCCTCCGGCCCGGTGCCGGTCTGCGCCGCCCCGTAGGCGACGTTGTCGAACACGAGCGGAATATCGAGCGTGTGCGGCGCCTTCCATTTGCCGCCGTCGACCGGCGAGGGCCAGTAGAGGTAATACACGTAAGTCGGGGCCCCGCCCTGCTCCGCCCGCCGGTCGGATTCCAGCACCATGCCCTTCCACGACCGGGCCGCGGTCGTCGCGGCGAAGAAAACGTCGCTCGCCGTGTACTTCGGATACCAGGCGCGGTAGGCGGCCACGATGGCGTCCGGCGTCAGGTCGCCGATGAAACGGCTCACGTGCTGCCGCAGCTTGCCCGGCAGCGTCTCCCACGTCAGCGCGAACGTGGACGGATCGCTCCGGCCGATGAGGTAGGTCGTCTCGTCGTGCGTGTTCCCCAGGACCATCGGAACATGCGCCGACAAGGGTGAGGCGTCGGGGGCGAACGGGTCGCGCGGCAGCACGGTGCCGTCGACCACCGGCGTCCAGGTCTCGCCGCGCATGGCCGCCGCCAGCTTCTCGCGCGGCAGCGTCTGCAGCGCCGCCAGGTCGCCCGGCGCGATCCCGAGCTTCCGGAGCACGTCGCGGGCCGTGGCGGTCGCGTGCGCGCGGGTCCGGCCGGTGAGTTGCTGGCCGCTCATCGTCCAGACGCGCTGGAAGAGGCCGCGGGCCGCGGGCATGGCCATGAGCGTCGCGCACTTGGCGCCCCCGCCGGACTGGCCGAAGATCGTGACGCCCCCGGGGTCGCCGCCAAACTCGGCGATATTGTCGTGCACCCAACGCAGCGCCAGCACCAGGTCAAGCATGCCCGCGTTCCCCGATTCGGCATAAGCCGGGCCACCGAGCTCGGCGAGATAGAGGAAACCGAATCCGTTGAGCCGGTGATTCACCGTCACCACCACCACGTTGCCGCGCCGGCAGAGATTCACCCCGTCGTAGAGGTTGCGGTTGACCGTGCCGTTGTCGTAGGCGCCGCCGTGGAAGTAGACCAACACGGGCCGCCGCCCGCCGTCGCGCAACGCCGGAGTCCAGACATTGAGGTCAAGGCAGTCCTCGCCGACCTCCCCGCCGCCGGCACGCGGCGTCGCCTGCGGCGCCATCGGGCCGAAGGTCAGGCAGTCCCGCACGCCGGTCCAAGGCGTCGGCGGTCGCGGCGGCTGGAAGCGATACCCGGCCGTGTCGGCGCCATACGGAATGCCCTTGAACCCATCGATTCCCCGGTCGACGAATCCACGGATCCGGCCGGCGGTGGTGGTCGCGAGCGGAGCGGCGGCCGGGGTCTCCGCGCGCAGCGTGCCGACGGCCAAAAGCGCGAGCCCGAATGCGCCCGACCGGCAAGCCCCGCGGGTCCACTGCCAGGGAAAACGTCCAGGGGAGGTCATGCGCCAAATCTACGCCGAACCGCCTCCGAGCCCAGCCTGAAGCCGCAAAAACTCTCAACGTCCAACGCTCAACCTCCAGCTCTCAACGCCGACACTCCAATCTCACCACAGATGATCACGGATCGGGAGGCAGCCGCCCGCAGGCAGCGAGGGCGCCTCACTTGCCGCGCTGCGCCTGCCAGGGGACGGACACCGGTTGCCCGTCGCGCCCGGTGGACTCCAGGGAACCCGTGATCGTGTCGCCCTCCAGCCGGCCGGTGTACCGTGTCGCAAGGGTCCGATGCCGCAGGCGCCGGCCGATTCTCCGGACGACCGTGAAGCTCAGCTGGTCACCGGCGTACGAGACGTCGCTGATGGCCGCCTTGCCGGCCCGATTCTCCATCGTGCCCGTGAGGAGGCCGTTCAGCCATTGCAGGGTGAGAGTCGAGTCGAATTCACGTCCCCCCGGGCCCTGCAGCGAGATTTTCCAGATGCCCGAGGGATCGCCCGCGGCCGGCGCCACGGCGTTCGGCCCGGGCGCGGCCGCCACCGGTGCCGTTTGGGCCGTCCCCGAGCAGGCGACCACCGACGCCATCAGCAAAACGCCCGTCGCGGTCGCCAGACCGCGACGGATTCCGATCGAAATGGGAGCTGTCTTCATGGTGCGATTCAGCCTCCTAAACGCGCGACGCCGCGAATAGTTTCGCCGAAATCCGCCTCGCGATCCCCCGGTCGCTCACCTGCACGGGAGGTTTGCGTTGGCCGCGCAACCCGCCAACTTGCCGGCACGCGCATGACGATCTCGCTCCGGGCTCACCGCCCCCACCCAACCCTCCGGGGCGTGGTCACCGCCCGGGCCGCGCGGCACTTGGCCGCCGTTGTTGCCGTGGCGCCCGCCATCCTGGGCTTCGCCGGGTGCGCGCCCCGCGAAACCGAGGTCGCCGCGGGGATGCGGACCCAGACGCTGCTCCTGGGCAACGCCGCCGAGCCCGCGTCGCTCGACCCGCAGGAAGTCGACGCCTGGACCGACAGCAACATCGATTACGCCCTGTTCGAGCCCCTGACCTGGGTCGACGCCAAAACTGAACAGCCGGTGCCCGCGGCGGCCGCGAGCTGGGACGTTTCCCCCGATGGGCTCGTCTACACCTTCCATCTGCGCCCCGACGGCCGCTGGTCGAACGGCGCGCCGGTGACGGCCGACGACTTCGTGTTCTCGTTTCGGCGCATCCTCACGCCCGGATTCGCGGCCACCTACTCGTACATGCTGTGGCCCGTCAAAAACGCCCAGGCCTACAACGCGGGCAGGCTCGCCGATTTCTCGCAGGTCGGCGTCAAGGCGCTGGATCCTCTGACCCTGCAGATCACCCTCGAAAAACCGACGCCCTACCTGCCGAGCCTCGCCTCGCACACCACGTGGCTGCCGGTCCCGCGCGCGACGATCGAAAAGTTCGGCCGTTTCGATCAGCGGGGCACCGCCTGGACCCGCCCCGGCAACCTGGTGGGCAATGGGCCCTTCGCGCTCAAGCAGTGGGAGCCCAATGCCCGGATCGTCGTCGACCGAAACCCGTATTACTGGAATGCCGCCCACGTGCGGCTGCGCCGCATCATCTTCTTTCCCATCGAGAGCGCCGACGTCGAGGAGAACGCATTCCGCGCCGGCCAGCTCGACGTCACCTACGGCCTGCCCGTCACCAAGATTGCCTGGTATCGCCGCGAGCATCCGCCCGAGCTCCGCATCGAAGCCCGGCTGGCCAGCTATTACCTGTTCATCAACTGCACCCGGCCGCCCCTGAACAACCCGCGCCTGCGGCGGGCCCTGTCGCTGGCGGTCGATCGCACGGCCATCGCGCGCGACGTGCTCATGGGCTCGCGCGCGCCGGCCCACAGCCTCACGCCGCCCGACTGCGCGGGCTACACGGCGCGGGCCGCGGTCCCGGACGATTTTGCCGCGGCGCGCCGCCTGCTGGCCGAGGCCGGTTATCCCGGCGGTCGCGGCCTGCCATCCTTCGAAATCGAGAGTTTCAACGATGCGGTGTCGATGCACACGCTCGAGGCGATCCAGGCCATGTGGGCGCGCCAGCTCGGCGTGCACGTCACCATCACGCCGCTCGAGCAGCGAACCCTGTTTCAGAGCCAGCGCGAATTGAATTACACCATCGCGTTCTCCTCGTGGATCGCCGACTACGACGATCCCTCGACCTTCCTCAACACCATGGTCACGGGCGGCGGCAACAACTGGTCCGGGTGGGGAGACCCGGCCTACGACCGGCTCATCGCCGACGCGGCCGGCACCGCCGACACCACCCGGCGGTACGAGGACTTCCAGCAGGCCGAAGCCATCCTGCTCCAACAGGCGCCGTTGATCCCGCTCTTCTACGGCAACCAGACGTTTCTGCTCCGGCCGGAAGTGCACAACTGGCACGGATCGAAGCTCGGCTTCGTGCGGTTCCCGGATGTCTGGCTGGGCCCGCGGTGAACGTCCACCGCGCAATGTCCAGGTCGGTCGTCCCCAAAATCCCCTGGACAGTGCACGTCGGGAGTCTGGCGCCGGGCGTTTTCACCGGCGCCGACTTGTCGGGCAGGGGCGATGCCCTCATGTTACCGGCGTCATGTACCCACCCTCCGTTCGCTCCCGGTTCCGCCAGCTTCCGCTCCTCGTTCCGGCCGGCAGCCTCCTGCCGGCCCTGCTCCTGATTCTGTTGGCGCCACCGGCCCGCGCGGCCGACGACTTTTCCCTGCATCCCGGCGATCGCGTCTGCTTCTACGGCGACAGCATCACCGAACAGCGCTATTACGGCATGGACGTCGAGACCTTCGTCCGCACGCGTTTTCCCGACCTGCAGATTGAATTCGTGAACTCCGGCGTGGGCGGCGACAAGGTCACCGGTGGCTGGGCCGGGCCGATCGATCTCCGGTTGGAGCGCGACGTATTCCCGTTCAAGCCGGACGTGGTGACGATCATGCTGGGCATGAACGACGCCCGCTACCGTCCCTTTGACCAGGCCATCTTCGACACCTACACCCAGGGCTACGAGCACCTCATCGCCTCCCTCGAGCAACACCTGCCCGGCGTCCGCATCGTGCTGATCGAACCCACGCCGTACGACGATGTGACGGAGCCCCCGAAATTCCCCGGCGGGTACAACGAGGTGCTGCTGCGCTACGCCGCCTTTGTCCGGAAGCTCGCCGCCGAGCACCACCTGGAGTGCGTCGATTTCATGACGCCGCTGCTCGACGTGGTGAAGCGGGCCCAGGCGGAGGATCCGAAGCTGGCCCGCGAGATTCTGCCCGGCCGCATTCATCCCTCGGCGGTCGGCGAACTGGTGATGGCCCAGGCGCTGCTGCAAGCCTGGCATGCCCCGGCCACCGTCACCGCGGTGACGATCGACGGCGCCGGCCGGCGCGTGGTCCAGGCGGAGTAAGCGACCGTGACCGACCACGCGGGAGACGGGGGCGCCCTGTCCTGGACGCAGGCGGATGCGTGCCTGCCGTTTCCGATCCTGGGCCTCCATGAAAAGTGGTGGCAGTTTCCCCCCACGGAACGGGATTGGGGCGCGCTGACGTTCTTCACGCCCGCCCCCCAGCCCGATTGGGACCACCCCGATCCCGCTGCGGCCCTGATCGTGCGCCTGTCCGGATTCTATGGCGCCCTGGACCGCGAGCCGCTGCAGGTCGAGGGACTGAAAACCGGCCGCTATGAGCTGAAGATCAACGGCACCCCGGTCGGAACTTTCAGCGCGGAGCAACTGCATGCCGGCGTCAATCTGGCCGAGTACCACACCCCCATGATGGACCAGGCCCGGCAGGTGCTGGATCAGGTCTGGAAGGAGACCGCCTGGCGTTTCTTTGCCTGGCGGGGCATCCAGACCCAGCTCACATTCGACAAGGATACCGCCGTCCAGCAGGCAGCCGACGCACTCATCGCCGCCCTGCACAACCAGGAACTCGGGATCGCCAAGGAGACCTACCGCGCCGCCCGTCCCCAGCCGGCCCATTACGAGCTCGCGCCCGTGGGAAACTAGCGGACGACCGCCAATCCAGTGTCCGCCCTGCCGGCCGGAGCCAAAGTCCGGTCGGAACGTTTGCGGCCCCTCTGCCGGCCAGCGATTGGGTCCCGCATGCCCCCAAGAAAAGGCGGACCTCGCGACGACCATGTGACAAGCATACTTGACATCTGACAAGTTTGCTTTACACCTATGAACCGACTCGCAAATCCGGCGGCGACCGCCGGGAACCCGCCAAAAACTCATGAACGCTTCTTCCGTTTCTCAATCTTCCTGCGGTCTGGGTCCGCGCGCCTGGGTGCCACCGTTGCTCTGGGGCCTCGGGGCCGGCCTCGCGGCCGCGACCGCCACCATCCTGTTCGCGCGGTTCAACCTGCCGCTGCCGCTGCGCATCGTCGTGGCGGTCCTGCCCCTGGGGCCGAGCCTGGGTTATGTCTTCGCGGTGGTGCGCATGCTCCGGCGGGTGGACGAGCTGCAGCGGCGGATCCAACTCGAGGCGATCGGCTTCGCCTTCGCCGCGACGGTCATCGTGGCCATGCTGGTCGACCTGCTGGCCCAGGCGAAAATCGTTCCGGTCATCCACTGGGGTTGGACGGGACTGTGGTCGGTCATGGCGCTCCTCTGGGCGCTGGGCAGCTTCGTCGCCGGCCGCCGCTACCGATGAAGAACCGGCTGCGGGAACTGCGGGCCGCGCACACCTGGTCGCAGGGCGATCTCGCCGAGAAGCTCGGCGTGTCGCGCCAGACGGTCAACGCGATCGAGACCGAGAAATACGACCCGAGTCTGCCGCTCGCCTTCAGGATCGCCCGCCTGTTCAAGCAACCCATCGAAGAGATCTTTGCCGACGACGGGTGAGGCCCGGCCGCCTCACCGATTGGCGTGCAGGAAGTCCGCCGTCTCCTTCAGGAAGCGCCGCCGCTCGCCGAAAAGGAAAAACGTGTGGCCGCCGTCGAACGCGAGGAGCTTCGATCCCCGGATGGCCCGGTGCATCTCCTCGGCCAGGAAGAACGGCGCCACCCGGTCCTTCCGCCCGTTCAGCATGAGAGTCGGCGCCCGCACGCCGGCCAGCCGGCTCGTGCCGTCGTAGGCCCCGGACGCATCGCGCTGCCGGACAAATGCGCGGTAGGGTTGCGGATACCGGCCCTTGAAGATCGGCAGGCGGGGAATGACGCTCATCAGCAGCCGTCGTCGCCAGGAACGGACGACCCGGTGCGCCGATGACACCAACACCAGGCGGCCGACCGCCTCCGGATGGCGCAGCGCCAGTTCGAGCGCGATCCGGCCGCCCATCGAGATGCCAAGGATATCGGCGTGCCCCACCTCCAGTGCGCGCATCAGGCCGGCGGTGTCGTCCGCCATCAGCTCGATCGAATAGGGCGTGTCCGGCCTCTCGGTCCGGCCGGCGCCGCGATTGTCAAACGCCACCACGCGGTGTCCCGGCCCAAAATGGCCGATCAGCCAGCCGTACTGGGAGATATCGGCGCCCAGCCCCATGATGAGCACCAGGGGCGCGCCCTCGCCGTGCAGTTCGTAATAGACGGTGAGGTCGTTGACCCGGACAGTCGGCATGTCGGCAATGTACACCAGTCCGGCGGTTTGCTCAGGTCACTCGACCCTGATTCGGCCCCAACGGACCCGAAGGCTGGGAGCGGCGGCCCGACTGAGGTGGAGCCGGCGCCCGTCCTGAGCTAAGCCGAAGGGCTCCGCGCAGGCTCAGGGGCAAACAAACCCGCGCGGAGCACGGGTTCCATCGGCGGTCTATTTTCGCGGGACGAATCAGAGTTCGCGGAGGGTTTTTTGGGGAAAGAGAGTTGGACGTTGGGAATAACCTCGGCCCCTTCGGTTTGGTTCGAGCCTGCCGGCCAGAGCTCGACGAGCGACGGCCCGCCCGTCGCCGGTTCACCCGCGCGAGCCAGTAATAGGTCGTCCGCCCCCTTGCCTATCGCACGGCCCTGATTTCGTTACCGGCAAATGGAACCCTTTGCCCCGGACCTCACCGCCTATCAGCAGCGGATCGGATTTGCCGGCGAATGGAAACCTTCTCCGGACACGCTGCGCGAAATTCAGCGGTGCCACCCCCTCGCCGTCCCTTTCGAGAACCTCGACGTCATCGCGGGACGAGCCATCCTGCTCGACGGACCCAGTCTCGAGCGCAAGCTCGTTCGTGATCGGCGCGGCGGCTATTGCTTCGAACACAACGTCTACCTGCTGCTGGTCCTGCGGAGCCTGGGCTTTCGCGTGACGCCGTTCCTCGCCCGGGTGCGGTGGAACATACCGCCGGAGCTCACCATGCCGCGCACGCACCTCGTCCTGCGCGTCGAGGTGGACGGGGGCGCCCGGCTTTTCGATGTCGGCTTCGGCGGCATGGGCCTCTCGGACACGGTGGCCATGGATACGGAGGAAGAACAAACAACCCGCGACGGCCCCCGCCGGATCCGGAGACGCGGCCAGGACCTCGTCCTGCAGGCCCAGGTCGGCGGCGCCTGGCTGGATGTGTATAAGCTCGCGCCGGAGGAGGCGGCGCCGGTCGATTGGGAGGTGGCCAACTGGTTCACCAGCACCTTTCCGCAATCCCGTTTTCGGCAAAACCTCATCGTGGCCCGCACGCTGCCCGACGGCCGCTGCTCGCTGCTCAACCGGGAGCTGACCATCCGCCGGGGCGGTGGCACCCCGGAGCGGCGGACGGTGGATGATCCGGAGGCGTTGCTCACGGCGCTCCGCGAGCACTTTGGCCTCTCGTTTCCGCCGGGCACACGTTTCGGGACGGACGGCGCCCCCTGGCCGCATTGACCGGGGAGTGCGCGGGCGACCGGACGCCTCGAGGTTGCCGGATTGCCTCCGCTCCGGTCCGCCGCTTAATTCCTCCCTCATGAGCCCAACTCCGACCCGGCGGCAGTTCGTCAAGAAGGTGGCGTCCTCCGGGGCCGTCCTCGCGATGGGATCGCTGCTGGGCAACCGGGCCTTTGCGCGCAGTGGCCGCGGGCCCGCCCGGGTGACGATCAACCGGGCCCGGTACGTCTCGGACCTCGACCGCCGCCTGCTGGGCTCCTTCCTGGAGCATCTCGGCCGCGCCGTCTACGGCGGCGTCTACGAGCCCGGCTCGCCGCTCGCCGACGCCAATGGCTACCGCCGTGACGTTATGGCGGCCATCCGCGTACTCGGCGTGCCGATCATGCGTTACCCCGGCGGCAATTTCGTCTCCGGCTACCACTGGCTCGATGGCGTGGGCCCCAAGGACAAGCGGCCGACCGTCCTCGACCGGGCCTGGAATTCGCTCGAGACGAACCAGTTTGGCACGAACGAATTCCTCCAATGGTGCCAGTTGGTCGGGACCGAGCCGCTGCTCGGCTTCAACCTCGGCACCGGCACCCCGGAGGAGTCCGTGGCCCTGGTCGAATACTGCAACGTGGCCAAGGGCACGAAATGGAGCGACCTGCGGCGGTCCCACGGCTATCCTGAACCCTACAACGTGCGGTACTGGTGTCTGGGCAACGAAATGGACGGGCCCTGGCAGATGGGCCACATGACCGCGCGCGAATACGGCCAGAAGGCACGCGATACCGCGCGGCAGATCCGCGTGATCGATCCGTCGACCAGGCTGATCGCATGCGGATCGAGCAACACCATCCTGCCCACCTACCTGACCTGGGACCGCCAGGTGCTCGAGGAGTGCTTCGACCAGATCGACGGCATTTCGCTGCACAACTATTACGGCAACACGCCCGAGTTGACCGGCGGCAGCACCGCCCGCTACCTCGCGATGAACCTCGACATGGAGCGGCAGATCCACGAGATCGCCGCCGTCTGCGACTACGTCCAGGGGCTGCAGAAGTCGCCGAAGCGCCTGTGGCTGTCGTTCGACGAGTGGAACGTCTGGTATCGCGCCCGCGACGCCAAATCGCGGGACGGGAAACGCCAGTTCGCCCCCCACCTGCTCGAGGAGGTGTACAACCTGGAGGACGCGCTGCTGGTGGGCGGCTTCCTCAACACCCTCCTGCGGCAGTCCGACCGCGTGCACGTCGGCTGCCTCGCCCAGATTGTCAACGTCATCGCCCCGCTGGTCACCAATGAGACGTCGCTGCTGCGCCAGACCATCTATCATCCCTACGCCTGGGCGCTGCGCTACGCACACGGTCGGGTGCTGGCCCTGCGGGTGGAGTCCGACACCTATCCGATCCACGCGGCCGGCCTCCGGGCTGACTTTGCGCGCGACGCGGACGTGCCCTTCATCGACGCCGCCGCGACCCTCGACCCCAAGGACGGTCGCCTGAGCGTCTTTCTGCTGAACCGCGATTTGCAGGAGGAACGCGACGTCATGCTGGTGTGGCACGATCCGCAGCCGCAGCGCGTGCTGGCCTGCCAGACCCTGACCGGCCCCGACCTCAAGGCGTGCAACACGTTCGCCGATCCCGGGCGGGTGACGCCGCAGGAGCTCGAGGCCCCCACGATCGGCGCGACCATGACCTTCAAGCTGCCCCCGCGATCGTACAACGTGGTGCAGTTTGCCACGGCGTAGCGCGGGGTTGGGAGAAGGCCGTTTACGGGTCCGCCGATTTTGCAGGCCCGCCCGATGGGCGGGCCCTTGGAGTTTGGCTAAATTGCGGGCGTAGAAGACGGCAGCGGCGAGGTGGGCGTCGAGTTTATCGCACTTCTGATCGGTGGGACGCCGTGATCGGAAGTGCGATAAACTCTCGCGGCGCAGGCAGTGCGACCACAGTTC
>JBJKRD010000261.1:0-22782 GCA_046704925.1 Opitutaceae bacterium
CGCTCGAGGACGCCGAACGCGTCAACGCCCGCATGGTCGAGTTGTTGGACCTGCCACCGCCGGTATTTGCGGGCGTCTGCATCGCCCCCGAAGCGCCCGGTCAGCCGGTGGTCTACCGCAAGCCTTCCCCGAAATTCATCCACGAGATGATCACGCGCCATCAATTGGATCCGGGGCGTTGCTGGATGGTGGGCGACAGCGCGGCCGACATTCAGGCGGCCCTGAATGCCGGCATTCGTCCGGCGGTGGTCCGCACCGGTCGGGCCGACCCGGCGGCCCTCCCCGAGGTGACGCGACATCACGTCCCGGTATTCGAGAATCTGGCGGCGTTCGTCGACATCCTGGCGTAGGCGTCTTCCCGCATGCCCGAACTCGCCGAGGTCGAATATTATCGCAAGGTCTGGAATCCGGGCCTGGGGCGGCGGGTGCGGGCGGTGCGGGTGCATCCGCGGGCCCGCGTCTTCGCGGCCGGCGCGGCCCGGCGTCTGGAACGCGTACTCCCGGGAACCGTCCTCCACGCGTCGGCGGCGGCGGCGAAACAGATGCTCTTCCGCTTCACCGGCGGTCACTGCCTCGGCCTTCACCTCGGCATGAGCGGGGAGCTGAGCCTCCAGCCGCCCGACTACCTTCCGCAGAAGCACGACCACCTCGTGTTGGTCCAGCGGGATCGCTCCCTCGTCTTCACCGATCCCCGCATGTTTGGCCGGATCCGCCTGGATACAGGCCGCGGACCGCCGGCGTGGTGGATCGCCCTGGCGCCGCCAATCCTCTCCGGAGCTTTCACGCCTACCGCGGTCGCGGATTTTCTCCGGCGCCATTCGCGAGCCCCCGTCAAATCGATTCTGCTCCAGCAAGTCCGGTACCCCGGCATCGGCAACTGTATGGCCGATGAGATACTCTGGCGGGCGGCGATCCATCCGCGACGTCGGGCCGGTTCTCTGGCGGGTGCCGAAGTGCAGGTCCTTTGGCACCAATGTCGGCGGGTATGCCGCCTGGCGCTCGCGACCATTGCCGGGCGCGGGGACGACGTCCCGGAGACGCTCAACGCCCGCATCCCAAGGTCGTGGCTCTTCTGGCATCGATGGGAGGACGGCGGCCGTTGCCCGCGCACGGGTGCGGCGCTGGTCCGCGCCCAGATTGGTGGCCGGACGACTTGCTGGTCGCCCGCCCGACAGAAATTGTGAAGCTCGCCCACCGCCCGGCCGCGGACCGGCCCTGAGGCCGGCCGATCCGCGCATCCCGACGACACCTCGGGACGTGCAAGACCGCTGCCCGCACGGATTGGCCGGGGGGAACCACGAAGACCCCCGACTGAAGTCAGGCACGCTATAAACTGTATCATGTTGGAACTAAATTGTTTGGGATACAATGCTTGTCATCTGCTTCTTCGATCGGCCGGCGAAACCGCCGCGTCGGGTCAATTCATGCGACAGAAATCTCGACCATTTGCTGTCGCGCTGCCATCTTCCGCAGCCGCCTATCTTTAGCCGCCCCCTTTCTGTGGCTTGAAGGAAGGTGTTACCGGGCCCCAAAAGTCTACATGCCTCAAGCAGCCAGTCGTCCAGTTCACCTGCGTTGCGAGTACTTTGAGAATCCACTCGGCCTTGATGAGCGCCAACCCCGTCTCAGCTGGTGGCTCGAGACCGAGCATCGCCGGGGAGCGCTTCAAACCGCCTACCAGATCCTGGTGTCCGCCACCCCGGGCGGGGCGCCGGACCTGTGGGACAGCGGCAAAATCGCCTCCGATGTTTCGACGCACGTGGTCTACGGCGGCAAGCCGCTCCGCTCGCGGCAGCGGGCTTGGTGGCGGGTAAAGGCCTGGGATGAACGCGGCCGTGCCGCGGAATCGACCGAGCGCGCCTTTTGGGAAACGGGGCTGCTGGAGCGCGGCGACTGGCGGGCCCAGTGGATCGCCGGCTCCCTCACCGGCGGCCGCTGGACGACAGTCCCCGCCCCGTATTTCCGCAAGACCTTCTTCGTCGGCGCCCGGGTAACGCGCGCCCGCCTTTACGCGACCGCTCTCGGAGTGTACGAAGCCCTGCTCAATGGCCAGCGGGTCGGCGATCTGCAACTGGCGCCGGGCTGGACCGACTACCGGAAGCGAGTCTATTACCAGACCTACGATGTTACGCCGCTCCTGGTGGTCGGCGACAACACGCTGGGTGCCATCCTGGGCGACGGCTGGTATTGCGGTCACGTGGCGTGGCGCGGGCGCCAGCTCTACGGCGAGCGGCCGAAGTTCCTGGCGCAACTGATCATCGACTACCTGGATGGCCGGACCGATGTCATTGCGACCGACTCCTCCTGGAAATTCGCCTACGGACCCCTGCTTGAGTGCGACTTGCTCATGGGCGAGTGCTACGATGCCCGCCTGGAGTTTTCCGGCTGGGACCGGCCGGGCTTCGAGGAACGCGGCTGGCTCGCCGCCCGCGTGGCGAACGGGAGCACCGTCACCCTCGACGCCCCGCGCGGGCCGCCGGTGCGCATCCAGCATCTGCTCAAGGCGCGTTTTCTCGGCGAGGAATCCGACCAGAAACTGCGCCGCCTGCGGCGTTACGACCTCGGCCAGAACATGGTCGGGCGCGTCCGGCTGCGGGTTAAGGGACCGGCGGGAGCGACGGTCACGATACGCCACGCCGAGATGCTCGAAAAGGACGGCCGGCTCGCCCTCGCCAACCTCCGCACGGCCCGGGCGACCGATCATTTCACCCTGCGGGGCACCGCCGACGGGGAAACCTTCGAGCCGCGCTTTACCTTCCACGGTTTCCGCTACGTGGAACTCGAGACCCGGGGCGCCGATGTCGAGGTCGGGGACCTGGCCGGCGTGGTCCTGCACTCCGACGTGCCCGCCACCGGGGATTTCTCTTGTTCCGATGCCCTGATCAACCAGCTCCAGAAGAACATCCAGTGGGGCCAACGGGGCAATTTCCTCGACGTGCCCACCGACTGTCCCCAGCGCGACGAACGATTGGGCTGGACCGGAGACGCCCAGATCTTCGTGCGCACGGCGGCCTTCAACCAGGGGGTGGCCGGTTTTTTTTCCAAATGGCTGCAGGACCTCGCCGATGCCCAGACGGCCACCGGCGCCGTCCCGGCCGTGGCCCCGGCGACGGACGATCTGCCTTCCGACGGCGGCCCCGCGTGGGCGGACGCCCTGGTGATCTGCCTCTGGACCATCTACGAGTGCTATGGTGACCAGCGCCTCTTGGAGCGGCACTACCCGGCGTGCGTGCGTTTTCTCGAGGAACTGCGAAGCACCAATCCGGGCCTCATCCGCGGCCGGACGGCGGCCGGATTCGAGGGTTACGGCGACTGGCTGGCGCTTGATGACAGCGGGCGGATCGACGGCGGCACCCCCAAGGATCTGATCGGCACCGCCTATTTCGCCCATTGTGCCCGCGTGGTCGCCATGATGGCCGGAGTCCTGGGCCGCAAACCGGACGCCAGGAAATTTCAGACGCTTGCCGAATCCATCCGCTCCGCCTTTGTGCGCCGGTTTGTGAACCGGGACGGCGATGTCGCCGGCGGCACGCAGACGGCGCGCGCCCTGGCGCTGCATTTCGATCTGTTGCCGCCCAAATTGCGGCCGGTGGTCACCGCCGGGCTGGTTCGCGACATCGAAACTCGCGGTTGGAAGCTGTCCACCGGCTTTGTCGGCACGGCCTGCCTGCCGCACGTGCTCGCCGCCGAGCGACGGTGGGACGTCGCCTACCGTCTGCTCCAGCAAAAGCAGTGGCCGTCGTGGCTCTATGCGGTCACCCAGGGAGCGACCACCGTGTGGGAACGTTGGGACGGCTGGACCAAGGACCGGGGCTTCCAAGATCCCGCCATGAACTCTTTCAACCATTATGCGTACGGCGCGATCGGTGCGTGGCTTTACGCAGTCGTGGCGGGAATCGAGATCGAACCCGGCCAGCCGGGCTACAAACACATCCGGCTGCAGCCGCATCCGGGCGGAACTCTGTCCACGGCGCGCGCGCGATTGGCTTCGCCTCATGGCGAAATTGTGAGCGCCTGGCGCGCCAGTGCCCGGCGGTTTGACTGGGAGGTCACCGTGCCGGCCAACGCGTCGGCGTCGGCGCGGCTGCCGGTGCCCGCCAAGGCGCGCATCACCGAGGGCGGCAAGCCGCTCGAACGCGTCCCCGGCGTCACAAAGGTGGTGCGGACCAAGGACAGCGTGGGGTGTCAACTGGCGGCCGGGCGCTACCGCTTTGCCGCGGAATGGCCCGCCGGCAAGGAGTGAAGGACCGACGGCGGCCCCCGGTCCCTCGACCCGGACTTGCCAGGACGGAATCCGTCGGTTGATTGTCCGGCGGCGGCTCGCCATCCGCATCCCTCGGTTCCGCCGGGCGCCTTGCCGCCGCCTTCCGGAGACCAAACCGCGATGAAAACCCGTCTCGATGAATTGCTCGTACGTCGCGGCTTGGCGGAATCGCGGTCCCAGGCGAAGACCCTCATCATGGCGGGGCGCGTGCGCCGGGGAACCGAACGCCTGGACAAACCGGGCCGCGAATACCCGGATGACATCATCCTCGCGCTTGACCAACCGCCCCGTTTCGTCAGTCGCGGCGGCGAAAAACTGGCGGCCTTCCTCGCGCACCAGGCGATCAATCTCCGGGGCGCGCATGTGCTCGACGTGGGCGCCTCCACCGGCGGCTTTACCGACTGCGTCCTGCAAGCCGGGGCGACGGACGTGACCTGCGTCGATGTCGGCCGCGGCCAGTTGCACGCAAAGCTGCGCGCCGATCCCCGCGTGACCAATCGCGAGAAGACCAACGCCCGCACCCTGCGGGCCGGCGACCTGCCGCGCGCCGCCTACGATGCGGTGGTCATGGACCTCTCCTTCATCTCGCTGCGGTCCGTGCTGCCCGCCGTCTGGCCCTTCCTCCATCCGGGTGGCGTACTTGTCGCCCTGGTGAAGCCCCAGTTCGAGGCCGGCCGGGCGGAGGCGGACAAAGGCCGGGGCGTGATCCGGGATCCGCGGGTGCGGGCGGCGGCCTTGGCGGACGTGACCGCCTTTGCCCTCGCGACCCTGCCCGGAGCGGCTGTCATCGGCACCATGGACTCGCCCATCGCGGGCGCGGACGGCAACCGGGAGTTTCTGCTCGGACTGGCGAAAGTCCCCGGCGCCGGTTGCTTTTGAACCGGACGCCGGACGGGAATCCGGCATGCGTCGGCGTCCACCGGGGCCGCAAAATAGCCGTGCCTATCGGCGCATTCCATGGTTGAAGCTCTCCGCCATGGAACCGATCCGCCGTCTAGCCTTTGTGGTCAATGAGCAGAAAGTCGGGGCCCTGGAACTCGCCGAGACCTTGGCGGCGATGGCCAAACGCGCGGGGACCGAGTTCACCCACATCAACCACTTCCCCCTGCCCGGCAATTTCCTGCGTGGCTTTGACGCCTGCTGCGTGATCGGCGGCGACGGCACCTTGCTGGGCGTCGTGGGCGAGGCCGCCCGGGCTTCCGTGCCGGTCATCGGGATCAATCGTGGCAGTCTCGGCTTCCTGACCACTTTTTCCGCCGAGGAGGCGCGCGCCCATTTCTCCGCTCTGCTGGCCGGGAGCTACCGGCTGGCGCCGCGGTCGCTGCTGGATTGCTCGACCGGCCCGGGTCTGCACGATCTGGCGTTGAACGATGTGCTGATCAAGGACGAGGTGAACTCGCGCCTGGCGCGCCTCGAGGTCATGGCCGACGGCGAGTGGGTGACGGAGTACTACTGCGACGGCATCATCTTCAGCACGCCCACCGGTTCGACGGCCTACAACCTTTCGGCCGGCGGCCCGCTCATCCATCCGGCAGCCGAGGTCATCGCGATGACACCCGTCTGTCCGCACACCCTGAGCAACCGTTCGATCATCTTCCGTGAAAACGTCCGGCTGCGCGTCTACAACCGGATGGAGGATTCCCGCCTGCTCGTGGCCATGGATGGCCAGCGCAACCTGACCTTTTGCGAGGGTTCACCGGTGGAGGTATCCATCTCGCCGCTCAAGCTGCAACTGGCTCAGCGGGTGGACTATTCGCACTTTGCGGTTGTGCGGACCAAGCTGCAATGGAGCGGACGGGTGGCGGAGGCTCCGGCTGGCTCCTCCTGAGCCGACGAGACCTGCGGATCGGCAAAAAAGCCCCGGAGAAGATCTCCGGGGCCGGGCGCCGAGGGTTCAAAAAGGGCGCTCAATCGCGGCCGGGCATCTGCTCGCCTTCGGTCGCCGCCTTTTTCCGGGCTTCCAGCGTCGCCTTCCGTTTTTCGGCCGCCGCCTTGTACCGCTCCTCGTCGGCCTTCATCGCCGCCAGCTCGTCGTCGTCGAGTTTGCCATTATGGTTCTTGTCGTAGCGCGCCAGCTTCCTGGCTTCGGCGGCCGCGGTCTTCTCGGCCGCCTTGGCGGCCCGGGCCTCCTGCTTTTCCGCCCGCGCCTTTTCGGCCTCGGCTTTCATCGCGGCCCGCTCGTCGCGATTGAGCTTGCCGTCCTTGTTCGCGTCGTAGCGGGCCAGATCCTCGGCGCGCTTCGCCGCCCGGGCGGCGACCTGTTTTTCCTTGTCGGCCTGCCAGGCGGCCTTCTCCGCTTCGTCCAGAACGCCATTCTGGTTGGCGTCGTACTTTTTCAAAACCGAGGCTGGAACCGCCTCTTCTTCGGCCGCAATGAGCGATACGGGAGCCAGCGCCAGCCCGCAGAGGGCCGCCGCGCACAGGAGGGGAGCATAGGGGTGATTTTTCATAATCATGAAACAACCTAGTTATGACCGGCCCGTCGGCAAGCCCGTTTTTTCGCTTGGACCGCCCCGTTCCCAGACGCCCTCCCCGGTTCGCCGGCAGGCGCTGCCGGCCCTTACGGTCGCACCACCAACTGCGTGCGCCGCGGCGGTTGCAGGTAGGTCCCCGCAAAATCACCCAGCGCCCTGCCGGTCACGGCCTCGATATGGTCGTCGTAATTCTTCCAATCGTTGACCGGAAGGCCGTAGAGGGCGTTGAGGCCGGCCTGCATCGCGCGGGACGAATTGGTTTGCAGCCCCATGCGCCGCGCCGCCTTGAGCCGCGTCTGGCACCGGCGCAACTCGTCGGGAGCGACGCCCCCATCCCGCACGCGCGCGATCTCGGCCTCGATTTCCGCCAAGACGGTCGCCGCCTGCTGCGGGCTCGTGCCGGCGCAACAATAGAACATGGCGGAATGCAGGCCGACCACCCGGGCCGCCCGCACATAGTACGCCAGACCTTTCTCCTCGCGCACCCGCTCGAAGAGGCGTGACGCCATGCCGCTGAACAGCTCGTCGGCGACCTCGCTCACATAGAAATCCGGCGCGAGCAACCCCGGCCCCGGAAACGCCTGGAAGACCACCGCCTGCTGGCACGGACGGGTTTCGACAAACTCCCCGACGCTGGCCGGCAGGGAAAAGTCCGCCGCTGCCGGCGCCAGCGTGCCCTGTGGAAGCCGGGCGACCAGCCGCTCCAGCCTGGGCAACAGGCGCCGCGGCTCGATGTCGCCTGCGGCCGCCAGGACCACGTTGCCGGCGCGCACGAGCCGGCGATGATGGGCCGTGAGATCCCGCGAGGTCGTGGCCTGGAGACTCGCCTCGTCTCCGACTGCATCGATGGCAAAGGGATGCCGGCCGAAGAAGAGGTGGCGCAGACGCTTCCGGGCGAACGTGACCACGTCGTCGGCGTCTTCCTGGAGTTCCGCCAGTTGGGCTTCGCGTTCAATCGCCAGCGTGGCCGACTTGAAAAGCGGCGCCAGCATGGCCTCGCCGAGCAGGTCGAGCGCCAGATCGACGTCTGCGGGCAGCACTTCGATGGCGAGCCCGAAACTGCTGTTGCCGGCAAAAGGCTGGAAAGCGCCCCCCACCTTCTCGATGGCCTGCGCGACCGCGGCGGCCGACCGCGTCTTCGTGTCCTTGGTCAGCATGGTCGCCAGCAACTGGGTGGCGCCGCGGCGCCCGGCCGGCTCATGCAGCGGACCGCCCTGAAACAGCAGACGCAGGTGCACGTTCGGCAGGCGCGGGTCCCGGGCGGTCAGCAGGCGGGCGCCGTTGGCCAGCGTCTTCTCGTCGAATTCCGGAATCGCCGGCCGATGGTCGCCGTCACGGACTGTGTGCGGCGGCGCTCCGGCGACCGGACTGAGCGACACCACGGTGAGCCGCTCGGGCACGAGGTGGGCTCGGATCGCGCGCTGCAGATCGGTCGCGGTCAACGCCGCCACACGCTCGAAATAGGTGCGGCTGAAATCGAGGTCCCCCACCACAACTTCCGCCATGCCGAGCCGCGATCCCTGACCCGCCATGGTCTTCCGGGTGTTGATCTCCCCGACCACGAGCTGGCGCACGGCCTTGGCCAACACCGCCGGCGCAAATCGGCGCGTCGCGCACCGGGCAATCTCCCGCTCGATCGCCGCGGTCGCCGTCTCCCGTTTGGCGGGATCGCAGGTGAAGGAAACCAGAAACAGCCCGGCGGTGCCCGGGTTCCAGGCGTGGGCGTCGATCACATGAACCAGACGGGCCCTCTCCCGCACAGCCTGCCAGAGCACGGAGCTGTCACCGTTGCCCAGAATAGTGGCCAGCAGGTCAAGCGCAGGCGTATCGGGGTGCGCCAGCCCGGGAATCTGCCAGGCCAGCTCCACCCGTGTCAGCTGCACGTCTTCGAAAAGGTGGCGCTCCCGGCGGGCCTGCTGCAAAGGTTCTCCAGGCAGGTAGACCGGCGCCAGCGGCCGGCGCGGAACCGGGCCGAAATGCCGCGCCACGGCCTCCCGGATTGCCGGAGGATCGAAGGCGCCGGTCACGATCACCACGAGATTGTTCGGCACGTAACGGTCGTGGTAGTATCGCCGGAGATCGTCCCGGGTGACCGCCGCAAAGACCTCGCGATGCCCGATGATCGGCTGGCGGTAGGGATGCTCGCGAAAAGCGGTGGCGAACAGCGTCTCGCTCAGACGATGCTCCGGATCATCCTGGCCCATGTCGATCTCCCTCAGAATGACATCCCGTTCCCGGTTCACCTCCTCGTCCGGAAGGGTGGAGTGCAGCACCGTATCGGCCAGGAGTTCGATCGCCAAGGCGGCGTGCTCGGCGGGGATGTCGATGAAGTACACGGTCCGGTCGAACGTCGTGTACGCGTTCACGTACCCGCCGTGCGCCTGGACGGCAGCGGAGATCTCGCGACCGTTGCGGCGCTCGGTACCCTTGAAGAGCATATGCTCGAGAAAGTGGGAAAGCCCGGATCCCAACCACGGTCCCTCGTGAATGCTCCCGGTCCGAACCCACGCCTGTACGGAAACGACGGCGGCGGACAGGTCACGCTTCAGCAGTACCGTGAGGCCGTTGGGCAGCACGATCCGCTCCGGCGGATCGTGCCAGAGTGGTTCCAGCAGGACGAAATCGGCGGATGCGCTTGGCATGGGCGGGCGAGTCATGGCAGAACCCGGCCGGAAAGCGAGCCGGCGCGCATTGCCGGCGCCAAATCGCTCCGGCGCGCGGGGCGGTCACTTCGAATCCACGGTCTCGGTCGTCGGGCCGCAGTGCCTCTGATGCGCAGGCCGAAACGGCTTCACGAACGCCTCCTCAAAATCGTAGACCTCCGCGAAGTCCTCCCGCCGATCGTTCTCGGTTTTGCTGAAGACGCTGTACTCAATCAGATTGAAAACGATCTCCCCGAAATCCCCGCAGCGCCGGACCCCCCACGAGTCCAGCACCGTCATCGTCAGCGGGCCGAATTGATCCAATGCATGGACCCGGAGGCCCTCGAGCAATTCCCGACCGCTCACGTGCGGGGACCGTTGCACCCGGGCGGGGTCGGACTTCTTCAGGTTCTTGACCGTATTGTCGAGGCCCTGGCGCACGAAAAAATAGGCCCTCTTGTCGTAACGGGTGTCTTCCTTGCAGATCAGCTCTACGATTTCAGCGAAATCAAGGTCTTGCATTATGAAATCGGCTTAGAGGTAGCACACGCATGATGGACCCGCAACCCCACACGAGAACGCCGGTCATTTGCACTCAGTCGAGCCTGCGGTGAAAATCTCGACCACCCTTTCGTTCCCACACACGCCGCCTGGGCATCACTCATTAGCGTAATCCTAACATATTTATCATTAATTTGTTACTGTGATCTTGGCAACTAATTCTCCTAAAGGCATCCCTTTTAAGAAATCCGTGTCAATATTATTGCTCGCATTCATAACCATGCCTCATTAACTGTTGTTGCAGATGATTGCTTCTAACCAGTCGAACCATCCGCTCAAAGGCGTGAAGGATTTCGGCCGGGCGGCGAGCCCCCTAGATCTTGCGTGCGCTCAGCTCAAGTCAGCCGGCTTGAGGATAACCCAACCGCGCATCGCGATTCTGGAGGCGCTCATCCGCCGGGAAAGCCCGGCGAGCATCGAGCAGATCCACAACGACCTGACGGACGACGCTTGCGACTTGGTGACCGTGTACCGCTGCCTGGCGGTATTCGAGGAACTCGGTCTGGTGCGTCGTTGTTTCTTCCACAACGGCACGAGCCTTTACGAGATCAACCTGAGCAACGCTCCGCATTATCACATCATCTGCAAATCCTGCGGCAAAGTGGATCGGATTGATGTGAACCTGACTGAAAGCATCGAGCACATGTTGCGGGAGCGTGGGTACGAACAGATCACGCACATGGTCGAGTTCTTCGGCGTGTGTCCGGAGTGCCAGAAAAAGGCGGCGGAAGTCCTTTCCCCCGCCAGTTCAGTCGAACGGTAGGATCTCGTTTCGCGGCCGGTTTTGCCCAGGCTCGGATGGGGAGCCCGTTCCGGGTTGTTTTCCGCTCTGGCATTTTTCGCCGCGGATCCATCCGCTCGCGCCGGCGTGCAATCGACCCGTCTCACTGCGGCCCCCCGGCCACCCGGATCCGGGGATCGAGCCAGAGCAGGCACAAATCGCTGGCCAATGTGCCCACCACACCGAGCAGGCTCATGATCATCAGCATGGAGCCCGCCAGATAGGCATCCTCCGTCTGCAGGGCGTCGACCATGACCGGGCCGATCATGGGCAGATTCAAGACGATCGCCACGATCGCTCCGCCCGACACCAATTGCGGAAACAGACCGCCCAAGCTGGAAACGAAGGGAATCAGCGCCAGGCGCACCGGGTATCGGAACAGGAGCCGGAGTGGGCGCAAGCCCTTGGCCCGGGCGGTGACGACGTAGGGTTTCTTGAGCTCGTCGAGCAGGTTCGCCCGCAGCACGCGGATGATGCCGGCGGCCCCGCCCGCACCCAGAACGATCACCGGCAGCCAGAGATGCCGGCACAGGTCCGCGACCTTGGGCCAAGTCCAGCCCGGCATGGTCGCGAATTCCTGGGAAAACAGTCCGCCGACGTTCGCGCCAAACCAGACCTTGCCGAGGTAAAGCATGATCAAGGCAAGCAGAAAGGACGGCACCGACATGGCCAAAAACGCCAGCAGCGTGAGCGCGTGGTCGCCCCAGGAGTATTGGCGGACCGCGGAATAGATTCCGGCCGGGAGGGCCACCAGCCAGCTGAAGAGGAAGGCGGCCACGGTCACGATCACGGTCAGCATGACCCGGTCACCAACCACTTGGTTGACGCTCCGGTTGTGCTCCATGGAGAGGCCAAGGTTGCCTTCGAGCAACCCCGTGTCGCGCGGATCGAAGGTCGCGAACCACGCCAATCCCACCCAGCGGAGGTAACGTTTCACGACGGAATCATCCAAGTGGAAGTTCTGCCGCAGATCCTCGACCTGGGGGATGGATGCCTCGGTGCCCTGCATCTCGTATTCGAGCATCCGGGCCTCCACGTAGTCGCCCGGAGGGAGCTGCACAATCACATACACCACGATCGAAACGATGAACAGGGTTGGAATCATCAGCAGCAGGCGGCGGCCGATGAACGGATGCCGGGCGCCAACCAGCACCACCGCCAGGGCCGCGGCGAGCGCACCCAGCAGGCGCATCAAACTGATCGCCACCGCGCCGGGCCCCGCCCCCTTCCCTGACACCACCGGATCCGGGCTGATTTCCACGATCGCGCGTTGCGTCGCGGCCACCACGGCCGGCGGATCGGTCGGCTTCGACCAGAAATAGGTCTCCAACCCGGCGTTGCCCGGCGTGTTGTAGATCGAACCAAACACAGCGACCGGCGGCACGTTGTGGAAGCCGTTCTTCACAACGACGAGCTGCGGCGGCGGGGTGCAGAGGCTGATGTGCCAGACTTCACGGGCGTTGATGTCCTGGATCTGGCCAAACAGGCGTCGCCGCCGCTCAGCGTCCGTGGCCGTGTCGATCTGCTGCAGCAGTTTCATTTCCCGCCGGATGACGCTTCCTGCCGGTGGTTCCTCGGCGCCGGGTCCCCGCGAAAGCGGATCGCCAAACAGGCCGCCGCGCTGATACCACATGCCGAAGGCCGGGGCGAAAAATGACTCTATGTTCGTGGGCACGAAGTTGCGCGGCTCGCTCAGCGGGAAGAATTCGCTCTCGCCGGTCCAGACTGTGAAGTCATGTTCGCAGGCCGCCTTTTCCGCCTGGAAGAGGACCCGCGGCCGGTAGCGCGGCACGCACCGGAGACCCACCCTCGCCCAATCCTCCAGGACGAACTGCGCCGGCCCGTTGCCGGTGTAATCGCTCAGGTTGAAAAACCACACCATTCTGGTGCCATCCGGAAACGTGCGGAACCCCTCGCCGTCGCGCCGTACCAGGCCAATCCGGTCCAGCAGGCGGTTGGCCCGCGCCGGGTCGTAATCCGTAAAGCTGTGGAAGAGCTTTTCATCGTAAAAGCCCGACCCGGGGCCGGGATCAATCTGGGCCGGCTCGCCGTGACCGTTGAATTCCGCTTCGATGATTTCGCGCCGGTTGATGGCCAGCGACAACGCCTGGCGAAAGCGGCGGTCGTTGAGCAGGTCGTGTTTCCAGCGGGTTTCGGGCCGGGCGGGATCAACCGCCCGGTTGAGAACCGGATAAATGGTGAAGGGCGACCGGGTGGCGGAGAACCAGTTGTACACCCGGTACCCATTCGCCCGGGCCTCGCCGGTCAGCAGCACGTGGTCCTCGTAGCGCACATGGCGCTCCTGCATGGAGCCGTCGCCCGCGGCGGCCGCCAGATCGAGCAAATTCGCCGGCCGGATGTCCATCACCAGGCGATCGAGGTACGGCAGTTGGTGGCCCTGCGAATCCACCGCGAAGTAATAGGGGTTGCGCACGAAAACAAAGGGCGGGCTTTGCGCCCGGCTGCGGCAGATCCACGGCCATAGGCGCGGGTGCTCCGGGTTGAGGTAATGTTTCATTCGCCGGTAGACGGCGACCGGCGTCGACAGATTGAGGGCCCGCATCGTCCGCCCGATCAGGTCCCGGTCGCCCAGCGCCGGATGGTACCGGCGCAGGTAGTGCGCGGGCGTCAGACAATCCGAAAAGTCCTCGTAGTTGTTGCCTTGGGAGGCGACCCGGTAGGGGAACAGCGGATTCGGCTGCGGAAAACTGAAGCGCACGCAGTAGTCGTCCACCTTTTCCACCCGCCCCATGCCGGCGCCGCTGCGCAGCATGCGCGGTGGCGGCACCTTGAAATATTTCACCTCCCACTCGTACCAATAGACCAAGTCGTCGGCGGTAAATGGCTCTCCGTCCGACCAGCGGACACCCCGCCGCAGCCAGAAGGTGAAAACGCGCTGGTCGGGTGACGCCGCCCAAGCCCGCGCCAGGTGCGGCACCAGCGGTTCGCCCAGGGGCGACCAGCGGATCAGGTTCGGATAGGACAGACGCCACTGGATGGTATTGATGTCGTTGTACGAGTTGGCCAGGCGCTGCCACGTCCCACCATAGCGTCCGATGCCCTCCACTCCCTCCATGACCACGGGCTCCGGTCCGACCCGCTCCGCCACGGCTGGCAGCTTCCCCGCCCGCACCAGATCGGCCAGGATCGGCGCCTCATGTCGCGGCCACCAGGCGGCGCCTGTGCCTTCCGCATAGTCCACCGCTTGGGCGATGCGGACCCGCGGAAGCCCCTCCAGCGAGTCCGCCCGGCGGCGCGCTTCCATCACCGCCCTTACCTCCGCCGCCGGCGGGGCCGGCGGCGGCCCGCGCACTTCCGGCCGGAGCAGCGCCCCGAAAAAATACAGCAAAAGGCCCAAGCCCAAGGCGGCCGCGCCGAATCCGAGCAGGGGTGGAAACACGCGAATTTTCACCGGCGGACAGGCCCGACACAAACCGGGCCCCACCGGTTGGCAACGCTGTTTCTTCTCACGGGGCGTCGGCGGGTGCGTCGAGCGGAGCCGGGAGGCGCCGGCGGATGGCCGCTGGTGACTCCATTCCGACGCCGCGGGCCCGGGGGGCCCTACCGGCCCGCCATCACCTCACGCACCAGACGATCGTCGCCGTCATTCGGCGCCGGTCGGAGAGCGAGCGCCGCGCAGAGCAGGTTGTAGATCTCGATGTTCTCGAACGGCGGGATGACCACCCCCCGGCGGAAGGCCGGACCGTTGGCAATGAAAAGCGCACCCATGGCAGGCAGCTCGTTGTCGTATCCGTGGTCCCCGCGCTCCGGCGTTTTTCGCCGCGCAAACCGGTCGTGGGTGGTGAGTTCCCAACCCTCGTCCGCCAAGATCAGCACCGGCGCAATCCGCGGATTGCCGCGATAGTGGAACCGTGTCGGGAACTCGTCGCGGAGGTACGCGTGCAGGTGCGGCGGCAGCACGCGCCGGAGCCGGGCCATCAGTTCCGCCGTCGTTCCCTCCAACGGCTGCAGGCCGGTCAACGGACCCAGGCAATCGACCCGCACCGCGCGCAGGTTCACCAGATCGTCCAGAAACACCGTCTGCGACGGACCGGTCGGGGCCATGCCGTGATCGGAGACGATCACCAGATTCGTCATGCCCGCCAGGTCCCGGGCGGCGAGACCGACCTCCAGGCGATCGACGGCCGCATCCACCTCGCGCACCGCCGCGGCTGTTTCCGGCGAATCCGGGCCGTGGTCGTGCCCCGCATGATCGACCGCGTCGAGGTAGAGCGTGCAGAAGTCGGGGCGCTCGTCGGCGGGCAGACTGAGCCAGGCGAGCAGCCCGTCGACCCGTTGCACCGAGGTCACGCTGTCGTCAAAGGCCCGGTAATAGGTGGGTTGCCCGCCGGCGATTTTCGCCTCCGACCCCGGCCAGAACATGCAGGCGCTGCGCCGGCCCTGCTTCACCGCCGTGACCCAGATCGGTTCACCGCCCCACCAGCGCGGGTCGACGGCACATTCGTGGCTGCGGTAATTGAAGGCCGCCTTCAGCACCGGATCGTAGAAGGTGTTGGCCACGATGCCGTGGTGTTCCGGCCGCAGCCCCGTGACGATCGAGTAGTGGTTCGGAAACGTGAGCGTCGGAAAACACGAAATCATGCGCTCGGCCCGCACGCCGTCCGCCGCCAACTGCCGCAGCCGGGGCGTCTCGACGGCATACTTCTCGAGGTAGTCCCAGCGAAACGCGTCCAGCGAAACGAGGATGACGATCGACTCCGCGGCGCCCGCCACGGCGGCCGCCGCGACCCACAGCAACATTCCCCGGAGCAGGCGGCGCCACCACATGGCGTCCACCCTGCCCCGATCGCCGGCCGCCTGCAAGCCGGGCTTCGCCCCGCCGCTTTTTGTTTTGGCGGGCCGGGGCGCCCGGCTATGTTCGGCGCCATGTCGCAATCGACCCCGATCAAGGCAATCCTCGCCCGCACGACGCCGCTCGACGCCCTGCTTGTCGAGGGCTGGGTGCGGACCCGGCGCGAGGCGAAGACCTTCTCCTTCCTCGAAGTGAACGATGGCTCCTGCCTGAAGAACCTGCAGGTGATCGTCGACGCCACCCTGCCCAACTACGCGGCCATTCAGCATCTCAACACGGGCGCCGCCGTCGCCGTGCGCGGGAGCGTCGCGGCTTCGCAGGGGCAGGGCCAGCAATGGGAGCTGAAGGCGGCGGCCGTCGAGATCGTCGGCGGGGCCGACGCCAGTTATCCGCTGCAAAAAAAAGGCCACACGCCCGAGTTCCTGCGCGAGATCGCCCACCTGCGCCCGCGGTCGAACCTTTTCGGCTGCGTCTTTCGCGTGCGCAGCCGCCTGGCGTACGCCATCCACCAGTTCTTCCAGGAGCGCGGCTACGTCTACGTGCACACGCCCATCATCACCGGCAGCGATTGCGAGGGCGCGGGCGAGCTGTTCCGCGTCACCACGCTGGATCTGCAGGCGCCGCCGAAACGCGAGACCGGCGAGATCGACTTCAGCCGGGATTTCTTCGCCCGGCCCACCTATCTCACGGTCAGTGGCCAGCTCGAGGTTGAAGCCTTCGCCTGCTCGCTGTCCAAGGCCTACACCTTCGGCCCCACCTTCCGCGCGGAGAATTCCAACACCTCCCGCCACGCCAGCGAATTCTGGATGATCGAGCCGGAGACGGCTTTCTGCGACCTCGCCGGCAACATGGACCTGGCGGAGGAGTTCGTGAAGCACCTGATCCGCGAGGTGCGCACCCACTGCGCCGAGGACCTGGAGCTCTTCGCCAAGTTCGTCGACAAGGGCCTGTTGGCCCGGCTCGACTTCGTGCTGGACCGCCCGTTCCAGCGGGTGAGCTACACCGAGGCGGTGGAGCTGCTGCGGGCCGGCGGGCACCGGTTCGAGTATCCGGTCGAGTACGGCGTCAACCTGCAGTCGGAGCACGAGCGCTACCTCACCGAGGAGCACTTCAAGTGCCCGGTGACCGTCTACAACTACCCCAAGGAGATCAAGCCGTTCTACATGCGGCTCAACGACGACGGCCGGACCGTGGCGGCGATGGACGTGCTCGTGCCGGGCATCGGCGAGATCGTCGGGGGCAGCCAGCGCGAGGAGCGGCTCGACGTGCTCGAGCAAAACCTGCAGCGCCACCACCTCGATCCCCGCGACTACGGCTGGTATCTCGACCTGCGCCGCTACGGCAGCGTGCCGCACGCCGGTTTCGGCCTCGGCTTCGAGCGCATGCTGATGTTCGTCACCGGCGTCGCCAACATCCGCGACGTCGTGCCCTTCGCCCGCACGCCGGGCAACGCGGCGTTCTGAGCGCCCCGGCGGCGCCCGGGCGTCCTACTCGACCACCACCTCCGGCTTCTCCCCGTTCCGCAGGTGATGCGCCGAGGGCAGCAGCAGCAGCGCCAGCGGGATGCCCAGCAGGACGATGACCCCGGCCAGCACGAAGCCGTTGTCGAAGCCCAGCACCTGGGCCCGCCGCGCGAACGCGTGGCCGGCGACAAAGGCGATCTTCGACCGCGGATTGGCGGCCAGGCCCGGATCATAGTGGAAGATCAGGTTCATGGATCGCAGGCCGAGCCGGATGAAGAACCGCGTCGATTCCACCGGCAGCGTCTCGCCCAGACGCACCAGGTGCGTGTGGATCGCGTCCGTCACGTAGCTGTTGAGCAGGGCGATGCCTAGCGCGCCGCCGATGTTCTGCGAGACGCTGAGAAAGCTGCTGGCCATGGGCACCTCGTGCCGTGGCACCGCGTTGAGCGCGGCCGCGATCAACGGCGCCACCAGCAGGGAAAGCCCGACCCCGCGGATGACTTGCGGAATCACCAGCAGGCCCCAGCCGGAAAGGGGATCGAGCTCGCCGAAGAAGAAGAGGTAGAGGGCGAGCAGCACGCTGCCGACCGCGGCGAGGTACGACGGTCGATACCGGTCCGCCAGCCGTCCGGCGATCGGCATGGTGACGCCCACCGCCACCGCGCCGGGGACCATCCACAGGCCGGCGTCCACCGGCGTGTAGCCCATGAGGTTTTCGAGGAAAAGCGGGAACAGGAACACGCTGCCAAAGAGCCCGATCGCCCGGATGATCGAAAGCACGACGCTCAGGCCGTAGTTGCGGATCATGAAGAGCCGCAGGTCGAGCAGCGGGTGCTCGACCGCGAGTTCGACCGTGACAAACATCACCAGGCCGATGACCGTCAGCGCCTCGCAGATGTGGATGTAATCGGAATGCCACCCCTTCGTCTGCCCGTTGGAAAGCGCGGTCAATGCCGCCACCAGCGCGAGGGCCAGGAACCCGAAGCCCCAAAAATCAAAGGCCTTCCGGGCGCCGCCGGCCCGCATCGGGCGCATGATCACCAGGCCCATCAAGACGACGATGACCCCGATCGGCAGGTTCACGGAAAAGATCGTGCGCCAACTGAAAGCGTCGGTCAGATAACCGCCCAGGGTCGGCCCCAACGCCGGCCCGACCATGATGCCGGTGCCGTAGATGCCCAGCGCCCGTCCGCGTTCGTGCGGCTCGAACAATTCGGCCACGATGGCCATCCCGATCGGCTGGATCGCCCCGCCGCCCAACGCCTGGGCGACGCGAAACGCGATCAGCGAGCCGTAGCTCCACGAAAACGCGCAGGCCATGCTCCCCAGCGTGAACAGCGCCAGGCAGCCCAAATAGATGCCCTTGTAGCTCATCCGGCCGGCCATCCAGCCCACCAGCGGCATCACCACCGCCGAGGTGAGCATGTAGCCCGTGGCCACCCACTCAATCTGCTCCCGGTCGACCCCGAACGTGCTCATCATGTACGGGAGCGCGACGTTGACCACGTTCGCGTCCAGAATGGCCATGAACGTGCCGGCCACGACAATGACCAGCACGGCCCAGCGGTTCGAGCGCAGATCGCGATCAGTCATTCGCCGCGCCCCGTTGCGTTCCGGACGCCCCGGCGGAGCCCGTGTGGATGCGCACCGCCACCGAGAGGCCCGGCCCCAACGGCAGATTGGGCGGCGCGGTCACGGAAATACGCAGCGGCACCCGCTGACTCACCTTGATGAAGGTGCCGGACACGCCTTCCGCCGGGATCAGGCTGAACTCCGAATTGGTCGCGCGCAGGATCTGCCGCAGCCGTCCCTCGAGGTGCAGTTCGGGATAGGCGTCGACGGATATGTCCACCCGGTCGCCGACCGCCACGTCGTGCAGGTACTGCTCCTCGATGTTGGCGTCCACCCGCAAGGTGGTGGGATCGAACATGCTGACCACCGGCTGCGCCGTCAACGGCATGGCCCCGGGATCCAGCCAGCGCCGGACCACCCAGCCGGCAAAGGGCGCCCGCACGGTGTAGCGCGCCAGGTTGCCCTCGGCGCTGGCCACGCCGGCCTCCGCCTCGGTCACCTTGCTCCGGGCCAGCTCCACCGTCGCCTTGGCGGCGGCGATGTCCTCCTTGCGTGTCCCCTGTTGCAGCAAAATCAGGTTCTGCGTCGCGTTCTCCCGGCTTTGGCGGGCCGACTCGTAGGCGGTGCGCGCGCGGTCCAATTCGTCCTGCGAGATCGTATTCTGTTTGAATAACGTCTGGCTGCGCGTGAAGTCCAGCTGCGCCAGTTGCTCCTCCGTCTGGAGGCGTTTGACGGTGGCCTCGGCCGCCCGGATCTCCTCCGGGCGGTTGCCCGCGAGCGCCTTCGCATACAGGGCTTCGTTGGAGGCCAGCGTGGCGCGGGCCGAGCCCAACGCCGCCTTGGCCTGGTTCAGCGCCGCCAACGGGATGGCCGGATCGAGCCGGAACACGACCGTGCCCTTCCGGATGTACTCGCCTTCATGCACCGGCACTTCGATGAGCCGGTCGTTGATCTCCGGCGCCAGATCCACCAGGTGACCGGCCAGGCGGGCGTCGTCCGAAAAAACGATGCCCCGCATAAAGAGAAGCCAATAGGCAAAGACGCCGGCGGCCATGATCACGAGAACCGCGACCCCCGCCAGAATCCGTCGCCTTCGGCGCGCCCCGTTCCCCCCCGGCCGCCCCTTGGCGGCCTTCGTTCCCGTCGCTGATGCTCCTTCCGCAGTATTCATGATCACTCGAGATGGTTCAGGTTTCTGCCCGCGCCCGGAGGCCTGCGCCCTTGACGAAAAGGTCCACGACGACCCCCACGCTCCGCTGGGGCTCCGGCCGATCCTCCAGCTCCCACGACCGGGTCCGAAGCATTCCCAACAGAAACTCCGCCAGAACATCCGCCGGCAGATCGGCCCGAAGGCCCCCGGCGGCGACGCCCTCGGCGATCACCTCCGTCATGGCCTCTGACATTTGCTTGCGGCGCTCGCGCCACCGTTGCCGGAGACCCACCCCGCCTCCTTCCATGTCCCGCTCGCCTTCCGAGAGGATGATCCGGAAAAGCGGGCGGCGGGCCTGAAAGAAGACGCTGATCGTCTCGCAGCTCCGCTGGAGCGCCTCGTCGAACGGCACCGGACCGGCGGCACGATCCCGGAGAAGTTGACACATTTCGTCGAACCCCGCCACGGCTGCTTGGAAGATCAGGTCCTCCTTGTCTGAAAAATAGAGGTAGATGGTCCCTTTGCCCACGTCCGCCTCCCGGGCGATTTCATCCAAAGTCACCTCGTGAAACCGCCGGGTTCGGAAGAGACCTTCGGCCGCCTGCATGATTCGCTGCTTCTTGTCCGGGTTCATCTGACTGACTGACCAGTCAGTCATAAACCAAAGCATGTCAACAAATCAAATGTAACTCGTTACTTCTCAGTCAAAAAAGAGTTCAAACCGTGGAGCGATCTCGCATCCCGCCACGTCCGGTATTGCGCCCTGTGAATGCACCGTCCACGCGCATCAAGGAGCCATTGGCGCCCGGCATGGGCCCGGTGAGACTACCCTTTCGGTTATGTGGCACCCTCCCGGCGCCCGGAGGAGAGATCTTTCGGTCGCACTTGAACCGAATGGGCCTCAAGCGTCCGGGACCTCGCGGCCCTGGAAGACCTCCACCCCGCTTGCCCGGCGACGGGTCTGCGGATCTTGCCTTGTTCCCCGGGCTGCGAGACTGTGGGCTGGGTCGTCGCCCAAGCCTTCGCGCCATGTCCGCCCGCTATTCCGCCGCCCACCTGACCAAATTCGCCGCGACGTTGCTGAGAAAGGCGGGATTGGCGCCCGCGATCGCCAAGGTGGTCGCCGGCACGCTGGTTGAAGGCGATCTGCTCGGACACAACACCCACGGCCTCCACCTCCTGGCGCTTTACCTGGACGAGCTGCTCCACGGGCGGATGACCAAATCCGGCGCTCCGCGGGTGTTGGCGGATTTTCCCGCCGCGGTCACCTGGGATGGCCGTCGGTTGCCCGGTCCCTGGCTCGTGGTGCGCGCGCTCGACCTCGCGATGACCAGGGCCAGGCGTTGCGGCACGTGCACCGTGGTCATCCGCCGCAGCCACCATACGGCCTGCCTCGCCGCGTACCTCCGCCGGGTCACCGACCGGAACCTGATGGCCGTGCTGGCCTGTTCGGATCCGCGCCCGGGGGCGGTGGTCCCGCACGGCGGCCGCCAGGGAGTCTACACGCCAAATCCTATTGCGGCCGCCTGGCCCACCGACTCCGCGCCAGTGATGCTGGATACCTCCATGTCGATTGCCAGCAACGGGGCCGCCAACCAGTACTTCCGCGAAAAGCGGCGGTTGCCGGGCCCCTGGTTGCTCGATGCGCGCGGCCGGCCCACCGACAATCCAGCGGTGCTTTTCGCCGGTTCCCGTGGTGCCATGCTGCCGATCGGGGGTACCGACCATGGGTACAAGGGCTACGCCCTTGGTCTGCTGGTTGAGGCTCTCACCGGCGGTCTGGCGGGCCACGGCCGGGCGGATCCCAGTGAAGGCTGGAGCAACAATGTCGCCGTCCAGGTATTTGATCCCGCCGCCTTTGGCGGTCGCGCTGATTTTATCCGGCAATTGTCCTGGCTGGCCCGCGCCTGCCGCGCATCTGCGCCCCGGCCGGGGTTCGACCGGGTGCGATTGCCCGGGGAGGCAGCCCAACGCCGGCGCGCGGAGCAACTGGCCAACGGCCTGAACCTCCACCCGGGCATCATGCCGGCGTTGACGCCGTGGGCGCGACGCTTGGGAGTCGGCCTTCCCCGCCCGTTGCCCCGCAGGCAAAGGGGCCGCCCCGGGGTTGGCCCCCGACGTTAGCCGCCGGCGTCGCCACATGAACGAGACGCTGAGCCTAGAAGTCACGGTCTCCTATTGGGACGTCGATCGGGACGAGCGCCTCCGCCTTCCGAGCCTCTTCAAATTCCTGCAGGAGGCGGCCATCCGGCACGCCGACCAGTTCGACGCCGGCGCCCGGGGGATGGCGGCCCGCGGCGAATCCTGGGTGCTGAACCGGCTCGCGGCCGCCATCCACCGCTATCCCCGGTACGAAGACTTGTTGCGCGTCGAGACCTGGTCGAGCGGCGTCCGCGCGTTCAAGGGTTACCGCGACTTTCGCGTCCATTGCCGCGACGAGCTCGTGCTGTCCGCCTCGTCATTGTGGCTCTACGTAGATCTTCGGAGCCGGTCGCTGGCGCGGGTCCCCGCGACGGTCGCGGCGGCCTTCCCCACCCATGGCGGGGAGATCTTCCGGCCGGACCTCGACAGTCTTCGGATCGCGCCCCTGCCCGCCGGACTCCAGCCCGCGCGGGAAATCACGGTCCGGCATTCCGACATCGACGGCAATGGCCACGTCAACAACACCGCCTACCTCGACTATCTGCAGACCGCGTTGGCCGGCGCCGGGTTTCCGACGCGCCCCGAAAACCTGGAAATCCAGTTTATGAAGGAAATCCCGCCGGATTCAGTCGCGGTCGGCGTCTGCCTGGAGGCCCGCGCGGACGGCCTTGCTTTCGGCCTCGGCCGGCCCGAGGCGCCCTTTGCGCTCGGGCGGGTCTGGTGACCGGTGCGTCAGACCGGTTTGAAGAAAGTGTTGAGTTCCTCGACGCCCTTGCGAACGGCCGCCGCGCTCACCTGCAACTGCCGCCGCTCCTCGTCGGTCAGCGCGAGCTCGATGATCCGTTCGACTCCGTTGCGCCCGAGAATCGCCGGCACCCCGATGAAGAGGTCCTCGATGCCGTATTCACCCTGCACGTAGG
>JBJKRD010000262.1:0-9678 GCA_046704925.1 Opitutaceae bacterium
GTCCGAGGAAGGCCGCCTGCGCGAGGTCGTCGGCGCGCACCCGCCCCTGGCCTCACGGGCGCCGCGCTTCCTCCGGGCGGCGCTCAACGAGGGTTTCCGCGCCACCTATCGCCGGCCCGCGCCCGACGCTCCGGCGCTGACGCTGGACCTCGCCCCCGACGCCCGCGGCCTCGTCCTGGTCACCGAGACCGAGATCTTCGGCCGCCAGCGGCCGCGTCGGCCGGGCCCGACCCGGCGGGCCGTGGCCGCGCCCTCCCAGATCGACCAGTTGCTCGATTTCTCGGAACTTGTCGAAGGGGACTTCGTGGTCCACCTCCAGCATGGCATCGCCGTGTACCGCGGCCTGGCGAAGATCGAGACGGCCGACGGCTTGCGCGAGGTGATCTCCCTGGAGTTCGACGACCGGGTGACGCTGCACGTCCCGCTGCCGGAGTCGCACCTCATCTCCCGCTACGTCGGCCTGGCCAAGACCCGGCCGCAGCTCGGGCGCATCGGCACCAATCGTTGGGAGAAGGCGCGAGCCGCCGCCGAGCGGGCCACGCTCGATCTCGCGGCGGAATTGCTCGAGATCCAGGCCCGCCGCGCCGCCGAGCCAGGCCACGCCTTCGCCGCCGACCTGGCCTGGCAGCGCGACTTCGAGGCCTCGTTTCCCTTCACCGAGACGCCCGACCAGCTCCGGGCCATCGTCGAGACCAAGTCGGACATGGAGCAGGCCCGCCCGATGGACCGGCTGATCTGCGGGGACGTGGGCTACGGCAAGACCGAGGTCGCCCTGCGGGCCGCCTTCAAGGCGGTGATGGACGGCCGCCAGGTGGCGGTGCTGGTGCCCACGACCGTCCTCGCCCAGCAGCATCTCAACACCTTCCGTGAACGCATGGCGGGCTACCCGGTGGCCATCGAGATGCTCAGCCGTTTCCGCGCCCGCCCCGAACAGCGCCGGATCGTGGCCGCGGTGGCGGAAGGTAAGATCGACATCCTGATCGGCACCCATCGGCTCATCCAGCGCGATGTCCGTTTCAAGGATGTCGGCCTGGTGGTCATCGACGAGGAACAGCGCTTCGGGGTGAAGCACAAGGAGGTGTTCAAACGCTGGCGCGCCCACATCGACGTCCTCTCGATGAGCGCCACTCCGATTCCGCGCACCCTGTACCTCGCCCTGACCGGGGCGCGCGATCTGAGCGTGATCGAATCGCCGCCGGCGGACCGGCACCCGATCCAGACCATCGTCCGCACCTACGACGAGAAGATCGTCGTCGAGGCCATCCGCCACGAGATCCGCCGCCGCGGGCAGGTTTTCTACCTGCACAACCGCGTGCTGACGATCGACCCGGTGGCCCAGCGCCTGCGCGAACTCCTGCCCGACCTCCGCATCGCCGTCGGCCACGGCCAGATGGACGAGGAGGACCTGGAGCGGATCATGACCGATTTCGTCGCCGGCCGGTATGACGTCCTGGTTTGCACCACGATCATCGAGAGCGGCCTGGATATCCCCAACTGCAACACGATCATCATCGAGGGGGCGGACCGCTTCGGGCTGTCGCAACTCTACCAGCTGCGCGGCCGGGTGGGCCGGTTCCGGCACCAGGCCTACGCTTACCTGCTGCTGCACCGGCACACCCACCTGATGGACCTCGCCCGGCAGCGCCTGAACGCGCTGCGCCAGCACAACCAGCTCGGCGCCGGATTCCGCATCGCGATGCGCGACCTCGAGTTGCGGGGGGCCGGCAACCTGCTCGGGCCCGAACAGAGCGGTCACATCGTGGGGGTGGGTTTCGAGCTCTACTGCCAGCTCCTGCGGCAAAGCGTCGCCCGCCTCAAGGGCGACCGGACCGCCGCCGCGATCCGCGCCAGCGTGAAGCTCGACTTCGTGTTCGTCGGCGAGGGCGAGCCGGAGTCCGGCCGCCGCCGGTACGAGGACGGCTACACCGTCCTGCGGGCGGCCGAGCTGGCCCCCGGGGAGTGTCCGCGGATCCAGGCCCGCATTCCGTTCGCCTACATCGCCGAGACCCGGCTGCGCATCGACTTCTACCGCCGACTGGCCCTGCTCGACCGGGTGCCCGCCCTCCGGGCCATCGGGGCCGAGCTGCGGGACCGGTTCGGCAAATTCGGCGACGAGGTGCGGGCCCTCCTGCTGGTCACCGAAATCCGGCTGCGGGCGGAACAAAAGGGCATTCTGTCCGTCGAAACCCAAGGTAACCGCTTGAAATGCCGGTGGGGCCGCGAAAAACGTGACCTCTTTGTCATGCCGGGAAAGAGGTTTCCCCGCTTGACCGCCCCCCGGCCGCTCCTAAGGTTGCGCGAAATTGTCGCCTTCTTGACCAACCTGCCGGAACCATGAAGTACCGCCGCGTCGCCGTGTTGGGCGCTTTGTTCGTGTTCGGGTCCGCCCCGTTCCTTGCCGCCCAGGCAACCCAGGGAACCAAGACGCCGTCCTTGATCAACGACGGGCTCGACGCGCGTTTCGCCGACGGGATCGCCGCCATCGTCGAGGACAAGATCATCACCGTCGACGACATCCGCAAGGAGATCGCCCCGCTGATCCCGACCCTGCAGAAGGAGGCGCGCAACGAGAAGGAGTTCAACGAGAAGCTCGAGGCCCTGCAGGACGACGTCATCCAGAACCTCATCGACCGCATCTTGATCGTCAAAGACTTCTACAAGCCGAAGGATGGCGATGAGAACAACCGGCGCCAGGTGCCTGCCAGCGTGATCGACAACTACATTTCCGAACAGCAAATCACCCAGTTCGACGGCGACCGCTCGAAGTTTCTGGCGTACCTGCGTACGCAGGGGATGACCCTGAAGGACTACCGCAAGAAGGTGACGGATGACATCATCTACGACTACATGCGGCAGCAGCAGCGCAAATCGCAGAGCATCGTCAGCCCGGTCAAGGTCGAGACCTACTACAAGGAAAACAAGGACCGGTTCTATCAGGAGGACTCGGCGCTGGTGCGGGTGATCCAGTTTACCCGCTCCTCCGGCGAGACCGACGCTCAACTGCGCGCCAAAGCCGACATGGTCCTCGCCAAATTCCATGCCGGCGAGCCGTTCGCCGAGCTGGCCCGGCAATACAGCCAGGACACCCGCCGGAGCAAGGGCGGCGACTGGGGCTGGATCAAGCGCTCCGACATGCGCAAGGAGTTCTCCGACATCCTGTTCGGCCTGAAGAAAGGCGAGGTCAGCCCTCCGATCCTCGTGCCCGAAGGCTGCTTCCTGCTCTACGTCGAGGACCGCAAATACGCCGGCATCCAACCGCTGGCCGACGTCCGCGACCAGATCGAGCGGATCCTGGCACAGCAGATGACGCGGCAGGCCCAGGAGCGGTGGCTTGAGCGCCTGCGCCGCAACGCCTACGTGAAGCTGTTCTAGCGGACGGCGGAACCGGTCCGGCCCCCACCGCTTCCCGCCCGCGGGACCAGTCCCGGCCCATTGCGCCCCTGCGGCGAGCCGGCGCAACATTTTCCTTTTCTTCGAATCTCCACGGGCAGACGATTTTGGCGTGGCCAACCTCGAGTCCCCATCGCCCCTCCGGTTGCGCGATCTCGCCGTCGGCGAACGCCCGCAGGAACGCCTCGAACGCTTCGGGGCGGCCGCCCTGAGCGACACCGAACTCCTCGCCCTGCTCCTGCGCAGCGGCAGCCGGACAATGGACGTTTTGACGCTGGCGGCCCGGCTCATCGCCGAGGGCGGCTCCCTTTCCGGCCTCATCGGCTGGGCGGAAAGCGACTTTCGCCGGCTGCGCGGCATCGGACGCGTGAAGGCGTTGCAGCTTGTCGCCGTGATGGAAGTCGCCCGCCGGGTCGTCGGCCAAGGGCCGGCCGAGGCCCCGTTGCTGAACCGGCCGGAACTTGTCTTCGCCTACTTCCAGCCGGTGATCACCGGACTCGCGGTCGAAAAGCTGTGGATTTTATGCCTCAACCGGAAGAACCGGCTGATCAAACGCGTCGAGATCACCTCGGGCACCGCCACCGGCAGCCTCGTCCATCCGCGCGAGGTCTTTCGTCCGGCGATCCGGGAGGCGGCCACCGCCGTCATCTGCGTGCACAACCATCCCAGCGGCGATCCGGCGCCGAGTTCGGCCGATCTGCAGGTGACCCGGCGCCTGCGCGAGGCGGCCCTGGCGGTGGACATCGAACTGATCGACCACGTCGTCCTCGGCACCAGAGGCGCCGATCCGGCGGGCCGCGGGTACTACAGCTTTCGCGAAGCCGGACTGCTGTGACTCCTTGACCCCGACAGCCGGCCGGGCGACCCGCTCACGGCGCCGCCCCGCCAGCGCGCGCCGCCCGCAGGCGCTCCAGGTTTCCGAGCGCCGCCGCATCTCCCGGCCGCAGGCGCCGCACCGTCTCGTACTCGCGCGCCGCCTCGTCCCATTGCCCGGCTTGCAGGAACGCATTGCCGAGATTGTTGTGGGCCTCCGCGTAGTCGGGCCGGAGGCGCAGCGCCGTCCGCAACTCCGCGGTCGCTTCAGGCAGACGACCGCTCCGGCCGTAGAGCGATCCGAGATTGTTGTGCGCCGCCGCCATCCCGGGATCCAGCCGGAGCGTCTCCCCATATTCGTTCGCCGCCTCGGTCGGCCGTCCCGCCTGCTCCAACGCCACGCCCAGGTTGAAGTGCGTGCCCGCCGAATCCGGCTGCCGGCGCGCCTGTGCCCGGAGGACGGCGAGACCCTTGGCGATCTGGCCGCTCCGGCAGAGCAGCACGCCGAGGTTGTTTCCCGCGTCGGTCAGATCGGGATCAATCCGCAGGGCCGTCTCGTACTCTGCGATGGCGTCCGGGGTTTGCCCGGCTTCCTCCCGGATGACCCCGAGGTTGTAATGCGCCCGGGCGAAGTCCGGCTCGACCAGCAAGGCCGCCCGATAGTGTTCCATCGCGTCGGCCGTGCGTCCCATCCGCTGCAAGGTGTTGCCAAGGTTGTTCTGCGCCGCCGCGTATGCCGGCCGGAGGCGCAACGCGCTCTCGAACTCCCGGATCGCATCGGCGGCGCGGCCGGCCTGATCCAGCGCCAGACCCAGATTGTAGTGGGCTTCGGCAAAATCCGGGCGCAGGCGCAGGGCCGCCCGGTATTGCCGGATGGCCTCGCCCACCTGTCCCGACCGCATCAGCGCATTGCCCAGGTTGCTGCGGGCCTCCGCAAAATCGGGTTTGAGGCGCAGCGCCGCCCGATACTGCTCCACGGCCTCGGCGATGCGTCCCGCGTGCTCCAGCGTCACGCCGAAGTTGTCCCGGAGTTCAGGGTCCGCGGGCGCGAGGGACACCGCCGCCTCGAATTGCCGGACGGCCTCGGCCGTGCGCCCCGCGTGATCCAGCGCCAGCGCCAGGCCGTTGCGCGCCCGGGTATTGTCCGGCCGCTTGGCGACCGTGTCGCTCCAGATCGCCTGCTCGCTGTGATAGCCCTGGTTGCGGAGGAACGTGAGCACACCGAAACCGACGGCCAGCACGCCAAAAACGACCCGGCGTCGACGGCCGAGCACCGCATCGAGGCCCAGCACCGCCGCCGCGACCACCGCCGCCAGCGGGAGATACATCCGGTGTTCAACGACCATCTGCATCGTCCCGGGCACGACGCTGGTCGGAGCCAGAATCACAAAGAACCACGCCCCCACGAATCCCCACCGCGGGCGGCGAAAGACCGCCCATCCGGTGACCGCCGCCAGCGGAAGCACCACCGCCGCATAGGGCAGCACGTCTCCGACCCGATGCACCCAGAACTTTCCGTAGTCGAACACCAGCGGATGGGGCCAGGCGGCCAGTCCGAGATAACGCGCCACCGCCTCGAACTGCGTGAGCCAATAAGCCCAGGGCGCCACGCCCACATCGAAGCCCGCGGACGCGCCCCGATTCCAGCCCGTGCTGGCGAGAAAACCGAGCAACGGCAGCCATCCGCCCGCGAGGCTCAGGTGCACCCACCGACGGCGGCGCCATGCCTCCTTGAGGCTCCCCGCCACAAAGGCCCGGTCGTAAAGGAGCACCATCAACGGCGCGGTGACCATCACCTCCTTGGCGGCCATGCCCAGCAGACAGGAGAGGACGGAAAGGACATACCAGACCGAGGGGCCAAGGGACCAACGGAGGATGGATCCACGGACCACCAGGAAAGAGCGAGCGAGAGGCCGCTCGGTGGGAGAACTCGCCGAGCGTGGGACCTTTGCTCCCACAACAGGTCTCATGGACCCTGGGTCCCTTGGTCTCGTGATCTGCGGCCCCGCGGTCGCTTCGACCCCGCGGATGAAACCATAGAGCGTCAGCAGATAGAACAGCCCCATCAGCGACTCCACCCGCTGGATCACGTACGTCACCGCTTCCGTCTGCAGGGGATGGACCGTCCAGAGGACGGCGGCGGCCAGGGCCAGCCCCACGGCATCGCGCGGCGCGAACTCCTTGCCGCCCAGGCGGAGAAGCGTTCGCCTGACGATGCCGAAAAGCGTCAGGCCGGCGCCCAGGTGGATGAGGAGATTCAGCGCATGGTAGCTCCAGACGTGGGTCCCGCTCACCGCGTAATTGAGCGCGAGCGTGAAATTGGCCAACGGACGGCCACTGACCGTCAGGTCCGCCGCCGACGGCCACAACGCGCGCCAGAGCGGCCAGAGCCCTTGGATCCCCGGGTTCCCGGTGATCGACCTCGCGTCGTCGAACACGAACGGCCCGCCCAAGCTGTTGGCGTAAGCCGCCAGGGCCGCGACGACGATCGCCATCGCCGCCACCGCGATGCCGGTGCGAGCGGGTTCGCGACGGGCGGGGGTGGCGACGATCGACGGAGTCGTCATGGCGCGGCGGACGGAAGCGGGAGCCAGCATGCAAGCGGCATCCCCCGGCCGCCGGCAATCCGATTCGCGGACACCCCGGCCGCGTCCGCTGCGCCTAATCCGCCAGCTTTTTCCGGATCGCCTTGAGCTCCTGCCGGCGCGCAGCGGTCGGCTTGGGGTAGCTCATCTGGAGCTCCCGCAACGCGTCGAGAATGATCTGGGAGATGATCAGCCGCGCGTTCTCCTTGTCGTCGGCCGGCACCACGTGCCACGGCGCCGCCTTGGTGCTCGTCGCGCCCAGGCATTCCTCGTAGGCCGCCAGGTAGTCGTCCCACCGCTTCCGCTCGGCGAGGTCCGCCAGGCTGAACTTCCAGTTCTTGGCCTCGTCGTCAATTCGGGCCAGGAACCGCCGGCGCTGTTCGGTCTTCGACAGGTGCAGGTAGATCTTGACGATGCGGGTGCCGTTGCGGTGGAGGTGCTTCTCCAGATCGACGATGGAACGAAAGCGCTGTCGCCAGATTCCGTCCGCGGCCGCGGTCTCGGCCGGCAGGCCCTGATGCGCGAGGATCTCGGGATGCACCCGGACGACCAGGACCTCCTCGTAATAGGACCGGTTGAAGATCCCGATGCGGCCGCGCTCCGGCAGGCGCTTCGTGGTGCGCCACAGGAAATCGTGCTGCAACTCCTCCGCGCTCGGCTGCTTGAAACTGTAGACCTGGCAGCCCTGCGGATTCACGCCCGACATCACGTGTTTGATCGCGCCATCCTTGCCGGCCGCGTCCATCGCCTGGAAGATGATCAGCAGGGCATACCGGTCGTGCGCATAGAGCAGGTCCTGGAGGCGGCTCAACTGCTCCACATGCTCCTCGAGCATTCGCCCGTAGTGTTTCTTCGACTTGTAGTACGGTGACACCCGCGTCGGCCAGCGACCGAGCTTTACCCGGCGCCCACTCTTGACCCGGAAATCCCTGACATCGATTTTCATCGGCAAACCTTTCCGCGCTCCATCCGGCCGTAGCCGGGCGGATCCGCTGCCTTCATGATATCGCAATCCGCCGGTCCGTCGAGTTCCGCGACCACAAGCGCGGCGGCACGCCCGGCGTCAAGGGCGATCTCCGACGTAGGTCCGGCCGACCAGGGATCGATGCGCGGCCGCCCCGGCCGGGATTCCCGGCGGCTTTCCCAGGCTGCAGCGCAGGAGCAGTTGCTCGTTCTCCCGGTCCAGGTGCAGGAATTGCAGCATGCGGGCCTTCGCCTGTTCGGCGAGGATCCGCTCGCCGGCCGGGAGGGGCGACCCCGTCCCGCGCAGCGCGGTCAACGACTCGTCCAGACGGGCCAGCATGGCGCGTTTGCGCTCGGCGACCTCGGCCCCCGGCAGGCGGCCGTGCGCCTTGAGGATGCGGTTTTCCTCGAGGGCCAGCCGGTGGAGGTCATCGACCAGGGTCAGGTGTTTCGCCAGCGGACTTTGCTCGTTCATGGTGTTTGGGGGAGCCATTGTCGAAAAGCATCGCCATCTGGGCGGCGGTTTTCTCCCGCCAGCCGAGGTGGGCCAGCCGCCACGAGGCCATGCGGCTCACGTCGTCGAGATCCGTCCGCTACGCGGCCGGGGCCGATCCGCACCCCGCCACCACCGCCTCGTAATCGGTTTTCGCGTGCGGGTACTGGCCCAGGCGCTCATAGCAGAGCCCGGCCTGGTATAGCGCCGGCAGCCGCCACGCCGGATCGCCCGTCGAGAGCTCGGTCAGCGCCTCGTAGACCGTCAGGGCGCTCCAATAGGCCCCGTCCTCGTAGAAGTCGTTGGCCAGCTGATTGCCGGTCCGGCGCTGCCAGTACGCCCAACGCCGGGGATCCGCCTGCTTCCGCCCGCTCTCCTGACGCAACAGGTCCAGCACGACGGTCAGGGCCTCGTCGCTGCGGTGGAGCCGGCGCAGGGTCACCGAGAGCAGGTAGCGGGCCTCCGGGGCGTTCGCATCGTCCGGATATTGGTCCAGGAACGTCCGCAAGGCCTTCTCCGCGCCCGCAAAATCCTTCGCCCGCACGTGGGCCGCTGCCGTTTTGAACGCCGCGCGCGCGCGATCGGCGGGCGCGAGGTCCAGAAGCTGGATCCGGGCAAAATACCGGCCCGCCTCCTCGTAGTTCCCCTCGACGTAATAAGTCTCCGCGATCTCGTACTGGGCGGTTTTCGCCAGCGTGCGGTAGTGGTCCGCCCCGTCCTCCGACAGGCGCAGGGTCGTATTGATGACACTGTAGAACCGCGCCAGCGCCAGTTGATAGGCGCCGAGGGCCCGCAAGGTCCGCCCGAGTTCGAGGTAGACCCGCGGCGCGTTGCCGTCGTCCGGAAATTCCTTCAGGTACTTTTCGTAGCACGCGGCGGCCCGGGTGTTCGCATCCGTGGTCTGGAACAGCCGCGCCAGCGTGAGCAGCGCGCGGCGCCGCTCTTCGGGCGTGGCCGTTCCATTCTGCAGAATCTGCCCGTAGGCGATTTCGGCCGACTGGTATTCCTTCCGGTCCGTGTAGGTCGAACCGAGATTGAACAGACTCTGGATCTCCCGGTTCGGGGAAATGGGTGCCGGCGCGCCCTCCGGGCCCGGGAAAGCCAGGCCCGGCAGCGCCACGCCGAACAGGGCGACGACCGTCGTTCCGACGACGGACCAAGACCGGCGGCGGAATCTCACGGCGGGCTTACGGCTCATTGCTGGCGGTAGGTGGCGGTGCTGGGCGGAGGGACCGCCGGCGCATGATCGCCGCCGGTCGACGGATAGCGAAAGAAGGGAAGCACTTCTTCATCGCGCGGTCGGGTCTCCCCCTGCTCCAGCAGCAGGGGTTCGGGCGGCTTGGCCGGCGCCGGGGACGGTGGCGCGTCGTCGCCTTTCGGCGGTCCGGCGGCGGGCTTCGGTGCCGCCGACGCAGGCGGTGGCGCCACCGGTGG
>JBJKRD010000263.1:0-6899 GCA_046704925.1 Opitutaceae bacterium
AGTTATTGCTTGCCAGCCGCTAAAAAAGATTCGCGCCCGAATCTTCCCCGACGGACGACCCGCAACCAACGTCAGCGTGTCTCACTCGTGTCCCACTCGTCTCCCCGGACCCCGACGTCGAGTCACACCGCGCCCGTCAGTTTGCGTGCAAACGATTCGCGCTTAAGGTCCGGGCATGGAGACGGAAATCCATCTGCCCGCAGCCCTGCCGGTGATGACGCTGCCCGACACGGTGTTCTTTCCCCACGCCCTGCTGCCCCTGCATCTGTTTGAGCCGCGCTACCGCCAGATGCTGCGCGACATCCTCGCGGCGGACCGCATCTTCGCGGTGGCCCACCTCGACGGCGCCCGCGCCCTCGTGGCCGGGCAATTCGAGCCCGCCCACCGGATCGCCACGGCCGGGATCATCCGTGCGTGCCAGGATGAGGCCGACGGCACATCGAATCTGCTGCTCCAGGGCCTGTGCCGGGTTGAATTCACGAAGGTTCTGCGCGAGGAACCGTACCGGGTCATGGAGTACCAACTGCTGGGCAGCACGCCCGGAGCCGCGGACGAGCAGAATCGACGCCTCCGCCGGCACCTTCTGCGCCTGCTGGCGTTGCGCCGCCAATGGGGTGCGCCGACCGCCGGGCGCATGGCAGCGTTTCTGCGGACCGTGGAAGATCCCGCCACCTTCGTGGACCTCGCGGCCTTCGGCCTCTGCGACGACGCCGGCGTGAAGCAGGCCCTGCTCGAAACGCTCAACGTCCACCTCCGTCTCAAGCGGTTTGCCCGGCGGATTCGCCAGGAGATCGAAGCCCTCAAGCTGCACCGCAAACTCCAGGGAAGCCTGGACGACGACGCGATCGCCCACAACTGAGGCGCAGGCGCGGCCGACATACGGGGGGGACGCGCCAAAAAACGCCGCCCGCATCCTGCCGCGCGACCACCCCCGCCGCTGCTAAAAAGCTTGCCTCGCTCCCCCAAAAACCGGAAATCCCTCCCTTCTTGCGCGCCGAGCTAGCTCAGTCGGTCAGAGCGGCTGTTTCGTAAACAGCAGGTCGTCGGTTCAAATCCGACGCTCGGCTCCAGCCTTCGCCAGGCCTACGGCTGGCAGGCCAGCCAGCAGCTGGCCGAGCCAATGCGCTCACGCCGTCGTTCGGCACCTACAAGGCGAAGGCTGCGCGCCGGCCTGTCCGCCAAAGGCTTGGCGGAGGCGGGCATTTCGGTCAAATTGGCGGCCCCCCATGCATCATGTCTCCCTCATTCAAAGCGTCTATGAGCGCGCGGGGCATTACGTCGGCCGGACCTGCGGACTGAAGCTCCGCCTCTCTGATCACAAGTCAGGAAAATGCGCTCACACGGCGGTGTATCGCCCGTGGAATTTGGTTTGTCATCTGGGTTTTGCGGAGGAGCGAAAAGCCATCGCCTTTGAACACTACCTGAAGAGTGGATCCGGCCGGACGTTTCCTCGGCGTCACTTTCTCTGAAGGCACAGGGTAACCGCCGCCAAATTTGTTCCGTGTCACTTTCCACCGAACTCTTCGATTACGAACTGCCCGAGCGCCTGATCGCGCAGACGCCGGCAGTCCGGCGAGACCAGTCCCGCCTGCTCGTAGTCGACCGGCGCCTCCGCACCGTGGCGCATCACCGGTTCGCCGACCTGCCCCGCTTCCTGCGCGGGGCCGACATCCTGTTCCGCAACAATGCCGCGGTGCTGCCGGCGCGCCTGCTCGCGCGCCGCCCGACCGGCGGCCGGGTGGAATGCCTTTTGTTGCACCCGGCGGCGGAGCCCGGACCGGCCGGGCGGCACCCCGACTGGTGGTGCCTGCTCCGTCCGGCGCGGCGGCTCCCGCCGGGCGCCACATTTGCCCGCCCCGGCGTTTTCACGGGCACAGTCGTCGCGCGCGGCGCGGACGGCCTGACCCGCATCGCCTTTGCGACTCCCGGCGACGAAGCGATCGGCGAGGTCGCGAACCGCCTGGGAGAAATGCCGCTCCCGCCCTACATCCACCATCGGCACACCGCCCAGGAACGCGATTTCGATCGCGAGCGTTACCAGACCGTCTACGCCGACCCTGCCCGTCAGGTCGCGGTGGCCGCGCCCACCGCCGGCCTGCATTTCACCCCCGCCCTTTTGGCGGAACTCGCCGCGCACGGGGTCCGCACCGCCGATCTGCTCCTGCATGTGGGCCTGGGCACCTTCCGCCCCATCGCCACGGCGAACGTGGAGGAACACCAGATTCATCGCGAAACCTACGAGATCGCGCCGGCCGTCCAGCGCCTGCTGTTCGCCCCAGAGGGCGGCCGCCGGATCGCGGTCGGGACCACGACGATGCGCTCGGCCGAGGACTTCCTCGCCGGACACGCCGCGCCGCTCGACCGCCCGCACGTCGCCGAGACCGGACTGTTCATCTATCCACCCCGGGATTTCCGCGGCGTGGATGCGCTGCTGACCAACTTCCACCAGCCGCGGTCCACGCTGCTGTGTCTCGTGGCGGCGTTCCTGACCCCGGGCTCGACCGACGGGATCGCATGGATCCGGGAGATCTATGCCGGGGCCATCGCCCGCGAGTACCGGTTCTTCAGCTACGGCGACGCGATGCTGATTTTGTGAGGCTCCCGGCGCGGTCGGCCCGCCGGAATCGCGCTCAAACCCGCGTCTCCTCGAGCGCCTCCAGCACCACCGGCATCGCCTCCCGCCAGTTGGCGGGATACTGCTCCGAAACCTCGAACGCCAACCGCCGGCCGTCCGGCGCGCCCTCGGCCACCCGCTTCCAGACCAGCTCCTTCAGTTCCCGCGGCGGCAGTTCGTAACAGCCGATATTGAGGTTCGACCAGAACAGCTTGTCCGGCCAGGCCGCCCGGGCTTCGGCCAGCGTCAGGTCGCCTTCCGGCGGCGGCGTCAGCGACTCAATCAGGTCGATCGGGGCCCCGGCGATGAGCTGCCGGCAGCTCGCGAGGCGGCCGTCGTAGTGGCAGCCGACGAGTTTGCCGGCCGCGTGCAGCACCGGGAACAACTCCTCGTACACGGGCAGGAGAAACTCCCGGTATCGCCGCGGGCCCAGGGTGTCGGCGGTGAAGTTCTCCAGGTTGGACAGGTAGCGGCCCGGCCCGCGGGCGACGATCTCGACCACCCGGCGAAAATTCTTCAGGAGGGCCGCATACAGCCGCCGCACCTCCTCCTCGTAATCCACCAGGTGCCAGCAGAAGTTCTCCAGCCCGGCAAAATCCACCAGGATCTGCTGCAGCGGCGTCCGCCAGAGCTCCGGAATGGCGATGCCCCAGGGCGGCAGCTCCGCCGCCCGGGCCGCGTACGCCTCGTAGCAGGGGGTGATCTCGGTGTGCTCGACAACATGGGTCATCACCCGGTAGTCGGCCGGCGTCTCGAGAAAATACTTCTTGTTCCAGCCGTTCTCCCAGAAGGCATGCACCTCCCCGACCGGCGTGCGGCGCGCCTGATGCCGGATGCGCCGGCCGCCCTCCTCGTATTGTTCGTCGACGGCCTCGACGCCCGGGCATTGGGTGGCAAACGAGCGCAGGTACCACGTCACCCCCAGGCCGTTCGCGTACATGGCCTCCCAGGCGGGATCGCGGGCCGTGTGGCGCCATTCGTTCCAGTAGATGGTGTAGGGAATCCGGTCGGGACGTTCGCCGGACCAGAAGGCATCAATCCGTTCGCGCAGATTCATCGCGGGTCACGACCGCCGGCTTCCGGAGCGAACACGGTTCTGGCGCCGGCCGCCAGCGCGGCCGTTTCGTAACATCCCACCGACCGATGCAGGCAGATCAGCCATCCCCGTTGAACTCGCGCACCGCCGCGAAAAACGCGTCGAGGTTGGCCAAGGGGGTCTCCGGCGGGATGTCGCACCCCGACGACACCACGAAGCCCGGATGTCCGGCGGTCGCCCGCAGCAACTCGATCGTCCGCTCGCGCACCTCCCCGGGTGTCGCCTGCACGAAGACCCCGGCGGGGTCAAGGTTGCCGCACAGGACCACGCCCGCAGGGACCCGGGTGAGCGCGGCGGGCAGGTCCATCGGCTTGCCAAAATGGCAGATCCGGGCGCCCGCCTCGAGACTCGCGGCCAGATGCGCCAGGCGCGCCCCGCAATTATGCAGGATGACCTCGAACCGTTCGTCCGCCGCCGCATCGACGATGCGGCGCAGGTAGGCCGACGAAAAGGCGGCCGCGGCGCGCGGCGAGATGAGACCCGCCGTCGGTTCGGCCACAATGAGCCCGTGGGCACCGGCCGCCTTGAACGCCCGCGCATAGGCCGACAGGAACGCCGTGACCTTCTCCAGCAGCGCATGCACCAATGCCGGACGTTCGACCGTCTCCGCCAGCATTTCGCCGACGCCATAAAGTCGCGCGGCCAGCGACAGCGGTCCGATCATGCCGCCGAAAACCACCGGAGCTCCGGGACCCGCCACCAGCCGCCGCACGGTCTCGAGATACACGGCTGTCCGGCGGCCGCCCATCGGCGGCACGGGCAGCCGGCCGACTTCGTTCTCGTCGGTCACCAGGCGGCCGGTGACGCACGGAATCTCGGATTCCGTTATCAAAATCTGTGCCCCGAATTCCTCCGCCTCGACGCTCAAGTCCATCGCCGTCAACAGGAAAGACAGACCGTAACGGGCCTGCAACGCCCGCTGGGCCGCCACCTGGGCCGCGGCGTCCGTGACCAGTTCACGCACCGTGCATCCCGCGAGCATGCTCCCGGGATAGGACAGGATCGGCAGCGCCAGCCGGCGCGGGGACCCGAGCAAGGAATCTCTGACGGCAGTCATCGCTGGAGATTCACGCCCCTGAGAAGGACATGAACCGCAGGCATCCCAAGCCAACGCACCGCGCCCGTCGAGAACGATCGGTCCCGGGACCACCACGCGTTCCACGGACAGGGCCCGTCGGCGCCCGTCCCCGTCCGGCCCAAGTCTCAATGCACCGCCTTGCATCCGCCGGCGGGGCCTCAGCCTGGTGGAACCGGCGCTCCGCGCCGGTTCAAGCCCGCTCCGAGAGCCGGCTCCACCCAGGCAAGCGCGAGGGAATGGCCCCCCCACCCAGCCGGAGTCCGTTTGCGTTTTTGCGCGGCCTCGCTAGAAAAACACAGGGGGGCCCGACAAGTCCCCCGCCATTCGGAGACCACCCACCATGAAGCGCTCATTTTTGTTCTCCACCCTCGCCCTGATCGCATCCGGACTGCTGGCCCCCGCCCACGGAGCCGTCGAGACCTACAAGATTGATCCGGTCCATTCGTCCGTCGGTTTTTCGATCCGCCATTTCTTCACCCGGGTGCCCGGCTATTTCACCAAATTCTCCGGTACGATCGTCGTGGATCGGGACCATATGGAAAATAGCTCGGTCACCGCCACCATCGACGTGGCCAGCGTCAACACGCGTGTCGAGATGCGGGACAATGATCTGCGCAGCAAACACTTCTTCGATGCGGCGAAGTTCCCGACGATCACCTTTCGCAGCAAAACCTGGAAACGGACCGGCCCGGACACCTTCGACGTCACCGGAGCCCTCGCCATTCGCGATGTGACCAAGAAGGTGGTCCTCAAGGTCCAGTCCCTCGGCTTTGGGACCGGCGCCCGGGGCGCGAAGATTTCCGGCTGGGAGGCGAAGACCGCCCTCGATCGGCGGGATTTCGGGATCACGCGGTTTCCCGGGATGCTGGGTGACGATGTACCCGTGACGATCACGGTGGAAGCGGACCTGGAAAAATAGCCGGATCGTCCCGATCGCGCGGTCGGATCCCGGCGCGATCGCTGCCCCGGACCCGCGACGTCGGACCACCGCTCCGGTTGACACGCTTTCTCCTCCCCGGGTAACCTCGCGCCATGGCCAAACCCGTCGCGTACTCGCTGGAGTTCGAGAAACCCCTGCGCGAGCTCGAGAAGCAACTGGAGCAGTTGCAGCAGCAGACCCCGGAGAATGGCTCCGACCAGGCCGGCGCGGTCGCGGCGCTCGAAAAGCAGATCGAGGAAACCCGGCGGGAAATCCACTCGCGGTTGACTCCCTGGCAGCGCGTGCAGATCGCCCGCCATCCCCGCCGTCCGTATGCGCTTGATTACATCGCCGCCATCTTCACCGACTTTCAGGAGCTTCACGGCGACCGGCATTTTCACGACGATCAGGCGCTCATCGGCGGCCCGGCGTTTTTCGATGGCCAGGCGGTGATGCTGCTCGGCCAGCAAAAGGGGCGCGAGACCAAGGAGAAGATTTCCCGGAATTTCGGCATGCCGCATCCCGAAGGATACCGGAAGGCGCTGCGCCTCATGAAGATGGCGGAAAAATTTGAACTGCCGCTCATCTCCTTCATCGACACGCCGGGAGCGTTCCCCGGCATCGGCGCCGAGGAGCGCCACGTGGCGGAGGCCATCGCCGTCAATCTGACGACGATGGCGATGCTGAGGATTCCTTCCATCGCGGTGGTCATCGGCGAGGGGGGTTCCGGCGGCGCCCTGGGCATTGGCGTGGCCGACCGGGTTCTCATCCTCGAGAACAGTTATTATTCCGTCATTTCGCCCGAGGGCTGTGCCGCCATCCTTTGGAAGGACGCCGCGGCCGCCGCCAAGGCCGCCGACGCGTTGAAACCGCACGCGCAAAGCCTGGCCGCGCTCAAGATCGTCGAGGAGGTCATTCCCGAGCCGCCCGGCGGGGCTCACCACGATCCCGGGCAAACGGCAGCGGCACTCAAGGACGCCTTGCGCCGGCACCTCACGGAACTGCGGACGTTGCCCGTCGCAAAACTGCTGGATCAACGCTACGACCGTTACCGCCACCTCGGCGTCTACGAGGAGGCGGGGACGGCCAGGACTTGACCGACGTTTCGGCGCCGCCCCGGTCGCGTCCGGAACTCAGGCCGGAATCACCGGCCGCTCCGAGTCCCGTCTGCGGATGGTGACCGGTTCACACC
>JBJKRD010000264.1:0-10052 GCA_046704925.1 Opitutaceae bacterium
AGTCCATCCTGCGGCGTTTGGTCCGGGCGCAGCCGGGCGGCCCCCTGAATCCCATCCAACTGGATGACGGCGAGGCGCGGCTGGCCCGGCTCGGCATCTTCAGCCGCATCCGCCTGCATTACGAACCGCCGACCGGCCCGACGCGCGATGCGGTGTACGAGGTGACCGAGGGGCGCCGCTCGGAGGTGGATCTGTTGGCGGGGTATGGAAGCTACGACCAGCTGCGGGGCGGCGTGGAATGGCGGCACTACAATCTCTTCGGCCGGGCCAACACCGATGATCTCAAGCTGATTCAGTCGGTGAAGAGCACGCAGGCCAACTACACCTACACGGTGCCGGAACTCTTTGGCACGGCGGTCGACGGGAGCGCCCAACTGTTCGGCCTGCGCCGGCAGGAGCTTTCCTTCGTGCGCACGGAATATGGGGTCGACCTGGCTCTCCTGTGGCCGGTGCGGTGGCTGGGGGCCAGCCTGAGCACAGGCTACACGTTCCGGCGCCTGCGGGCCACGAGCAACCAGCTCGCCACGCAGTTGACGGACCAAAGCCAGGCCAACGCCGCCAGCGTGGACCTCGCGCTGACCCGCGACACGCGGGACAATCCGCTGCGGCCCCACCGGGGCCACAAGCTCTTCGTGCAGCTGACCGAGGCGAGCCGGCGCCTCGGGGGTCAGGTCGACTACCAGCGGCTGACCTTGGGCGCCTCCTTCCACTGGCCGTGGGGGCGCGGGCGCTGGGTGCACGCCGGCATCAGCCAGGGCGTGGTGACGACCCTCGGGGCGCCGAACGACTCGCAGCTGCCGGTGAACGTGCGCTTCTTTCCCGGCGGGGAGGATTCGATCCGCGGCTATCGCAGCGGCGAGGCGGCCCCGCGCGATGCGACGGGGCAGTTCATCGGGGTGAAGACCTACACCCAGGTCAACCTCGAGCTGGAGCAGGCGTTGACCCCGAAATGGTCCCTGGTGGTCTTCGGCGACGCGCTCGGCACGGCGGTGCGGCTGGCGGACTATCCCTTTTCGCAGCGACTCTACTCCGCGGGGCTGGGTTTGAATTACGAGACGCTGGTCGGCCCGGTGCGACTGGAATACGGCCGCAACCTCAATCCCCGGCCGTTTGATCCGTCGGGCCGCCTGCTGCTGTCGGTGGGCTTCCCGTTCTGATTGGCGGAGCCGCGCGACGGGCGCCCGCGGAAGCCTCCGATCGGGCGCGCCGGTCAGGGCGCCGACAGGGCCACGCCGCCGCCGGCCGCCGGATGCACGAACGCCAGGGAGGACGAGAGCGAATGGATGAGCCCGGCGGGTGCGACGCCCAGCCAGACGATGCCGGCGATGAGCACGACGCAGAGGATGCGGGTCGGCCAGGTCAGGGTGATCGGCGCGGCCGGCGCGGCGTTGGGTTCCCCGAACACCGCCTGGCGGATCACCTGCAGGTAATAGTAGATCGCGATCGCCGAGTTGATCACCGCGATGATGACCAGCGCCAGGTGCCCGCGGGCGAAGGCCGCGGTCAGCAGCGAAAGTTTGGCCATGAAGCCGACGAACGGCGGGATGCTGGCGAGCCCGAAGAGGCCGACCAGCAGGGTGAAGGCCAGCAGCGGGGACCGCCGGTGCAGGCCGGCCAGCTCCTCGATGGCGACGTTGGCCCCGTCGCGCGAGACCTGGCTGATGACGACGAAGCAGGCGAGAATCATCAACAGGTAGCCCGCGATGTAATAGAGCGCGGCCGTGTACCCGGCCTGGTCGAGGGCCACGAAGCCGAGCAGGGCGTAGCCGGCATGCGCGATGCCCGAAAAACCGAGCAGGCGCTTGAAGTCCTTTTGCACCAGGGCGATCAGGTTGCCGTAGAACATCGACGCGATGGCGAGGCCGGTCAGCAGCAGGGCGACGGTGCGGTTGTCGGGCGAGGCCAGCGACACGAAGCGCACCAGCACGGCCACGGCGCCGACCTTGGGCAGCGAGGCGATGAGGCCGGCGGTCTCGTTGGCGGCGCCCTGGTAGACGTCCGGCGTCCAGAAATGGAACGGAAACACGGCCAGTTTGTAGTAGAGGCCGCAGAACGCGAGGCCCAGCCCGGCGACCGCCAGGGGCGAGTCGACCACGGGGGCGAGGCGGGCCGCCATCACGGGCAGGCTCAGGCTGCCGGTCAGGCCGTAGAGATAGCTCAAGCCGAAGAACATCACGCCGTTGGCGGCGACGCCGAACATGATGTACTTGATGGCCGACTCCATCTGGCTCTTCTGGCCCTCGCGTTCGCGGCGCATCGGGACCAGCAGGTAGAGCGGGAAGGAGGAGAGCTCGAGGGCGACCACCAGGGAAATGACGTCGATGCAGCTCACCAGCGTGACGAGCCCGATGACCCCCAGGGTCAGGAAGAGCTGGTACTCCGGTTTCACGCCGGGCCGGATGTCGGGCAGATCGCGCCCAAGCACCACGAGGGCGGCGAAGCCGCACGAGAAAATGAGCTTGAGGAGCTGCGAGAAGGCGTCGACCCGGTAGGCGCCGCCAAACAGGTCGCCCCGCTGGCCGAGGGTCAGGGCGCTGGCGACGATGGCCGCCACGGCCACGCCGAGGGCCACGTTCCGGGCCAGCCGGTCGCGGGACTCGCCGAGCGTGACCACGAACAGGATGAGCGCGCCGGCGACCAGCACGAGTTCGGGCAGAAACTGGAGCACAAAGGTCATCGGCGGGGAGAAGCGGGTGGCGGGCGGCGAGTAGCGAAGAGCGGCGCAGGCGGCCGGCGCCGCTCACCGCCCGGGGCCCGGGCATCCCCGCGATTCATGCGAGCAGGTTTCACGGCAACGGGGCGGCGGCGACCTGGGTGACCAGGTGTTGCACGCTGGCGTGCATGATGTGCAGGAACGGCCCCGGATGGAGGCCGATCCAGAAGACGAACACCAGCAGCGGCGCGAGCGCGAGGATCTCGCGCCGGTTCAGGTCGGTGACGCCGGTGTGGTCGGGGTTGCGGGTGCCGCCCCACGCGACGCGCTGGAGCATGCGCAGGTTGTAGGCGGCGGCGGCGATCACGCCGGGCACGGCGCAGACCACCAGCAGCTTGGAGACCGAGAAGCCGCCCGCCAGCACGAGGAACTCGCCGATGAAGCTGTTGGTGCCGGGGAAGGCGAGCGAGGAAAGGCAGAAGACCCCGAGAAAGAAGGAGAACACGGGCATGTATTTGCCGACGCCGGCGGTCGCGGCGAGGTCGCGGGTGTGCAGGTGCTCGTAGATGATGCCGACGGCGATGAACAGCGCCCCGGTGGTGACGCCGTGATTGATCATCACGAAGGTCGCGCCCTCGAGTCCGTGGGCGTTGAGGAGGAAGATGCCCAGGGTGGCGAAGCCCATGTGGCCGACGCTGGAGTACGCGACGAGCTTCTTGAGGTCGGTCTGGGCGAGGGCGGCGAAGCCGCCGTAGAGAATCGCGGCGACCGACAGCCAGAGGATCCACGGCGCGAACAGGTGGGTGGCGTGCGGGGTGATCGGCAGGCAGAACCGCAGGAAGCCGTATGTTCCCATCTTCAGCAGGATGCTGGCCAGGAGCACGCTGCCGGCGGTCGGCGCCTCCACGTGGGCCGCGGGCAACCACGTGTGGAACGGGAACATCGGCACCTTGATGGCGAAGGAGATGAAGAAGGCCGCGAAGACCCACATCTGGAAGCCGTCGCCGTACGGCCGTCCCATCAGCGCGGGAATCGCGAAGGTTCCGGTCTGCAACCGGAGGGCGATCAGCGCCACCAGCAGGAAGACCGAGCCCGACATCGTATAGATGAAGAACTTGATCGAGGCGTAGATCCGGCGGGGCCCGCCCCACACGCCGATCAGCAGCGCCATGGGGATGAGCATCGATTCCCAGAAGACGAAGAAGAGGATGGCATCGAGCGCGCAGAACACCCCGATCATCGCCGTCTCCATCAGCAGCAGGCAGATCATGAACTCGCGCACCCGCGTCTTGATATAGGTCCACGACGCCAGCACGCACAGCGGCGCGACCAGGGTGGTGAGGAGGATGAGCAACACGCTGATGCCGTCGACGCCCAGGGTGTAGTTGATCTTCAGCCCCGGAATCCAGGCGGCGTGCTCGACGAACTGGAAGTCGGCGGTGTCGGCGTTGAAGCCGGTCCACAGCCGCACCGACAGGAGCGCGATCGCCGTGGTGGCGCACAGCGTCCACCAGCGCAGGCCGCGTTCGCTGCGGATCAGCAGGGCGACGGCGGTGGCCGCCAGCGGCGCGAAGATGAGCACGCTGAGGAGCGGAAAGCCGGCGGTGGGAACGGGGGGAGTCATCGGCTAGAAGAGGAGGAACCAGGCGACCAGGAGCACGGCCGCCACGGCAACCACGAAGGTGAGGTTTTCCTGCAGGGCGCCGCGCTGGGCGATGCGCAGGCGGCCGCCGACGCGGCGGACGCCGGCGGCGAAACCGTCGACCACGCCGTCGATCACGCGATTGTCGAAAAGGCCGACCAACCGGGCGGACTTCATGAGCGGCACCAGCCCGCCCACGCGGTAGAGCTCGCCCACGCCGGCGTCGATCGCCTGGACCGGTTTGCGCGCGAACCAGAGGAAGGCGCGGCCGCCCATCCGGTAGAACCAGTCGAGGTCGAGGTTCCGGCCGCGGTGCGGCTCGATTTTCCGCAGCTTGACCAGGACGAAGAAGCCCAGGGCGGTGAACAGGAGGATCTGCAGCGTCTCGGCCACGTGGTACGAGTTGTACGGATGGTAGGCCTGCGCGGCCGCCTGGTAGGGCAGCATGTGATACAGGTAGGGCAGGTAGACGCCGATGAAGATGCAGAGGAAGGCGGCGATGCCCATCGCGGCCCGCATGTTCCACGGCGGATCCTTGGCCCGCTCCCAGGTCTCCGGCCGGCACTTGTTACGGCCAAACCAGTCGAAGTAGGGGAACTTGAGCCCGTTGCAGTAGAACGTGCCGATCGCGGCGAGTTCGAGGAGGAAGCCGGCCCAGAGCAGGTGGTTCTCGAAGCCGGCCTCGATGATCATCGACTTGGTCACGAAGCCGCTGAAAAGCGGGAAGGCGGAGATGGAGAGGCCGCCCACCAGGGTGAGGAGGAACGTCCACGGCATCTTCTTGTACAGGCCGCCGAGCTCCGACATGCGGGTCTCCCCGGTCATGTGCAGGACGGTGCCGCCGCCCATGAAAAGGAGGCCCTTGTAGAGGATGTGGGCGAAGGCGTGGGCGATCGCGCCGTTGATCGCCAGCTCGGTGCCGATGCCGACGCCGGCCACCATGTACCCGACCTGGCTGACGATGTGGTAGGCGAACAGGCGGCGGATGTCGTTCTCGATGACGGCATAGACGACGCCATAGAGGGCCATGATGACGCCGAGCACCACGAGCAGTTCCAGGCCGGCAAAACCGCGGCACAGGGTGTAGACCGCGGTCTTGGTGGTGAAGGCGCTGAGGAAGACGGAGCCGTTGAAGGTGCCCTCGGGGTAAGCGTCGGGCAGCCAGGCATGCAGGGGCGGCACCGCGGCATTGAGGAGGAAGCCGCTCAGGATCAGGTAGCCCGCCGCGTCGAGGTGGTGGACGTCGAACGCGTTGAAGGCGATGCTGCCCGTGTGGTGAATGTGGAGCACGATGCCGGTCAGCAGCGCCAGGCCGCCGGTGACGTGGACCAGCAGGTAGCGGAAGCCCGCGGCGGTCGAAGCCGGGCGGCGCCGGAACCAGATGAGGAACACCGAGGCCAGGCCCATCAGCTCCCAGAACAGGAACAGCGTGAGCAGATCGCCCGCGAAGATGGCTCCGAGCGAGCCCGCGACGTAGATCCACGCGGCGATGTGCTGGCCATCCTCCTCCACGTGCAGCCCGAAGAGGGTGCCGATGATGCACATCAACGCCATGATGTGCGCGAAGACGAGGCTCAGGGCGTCGATCCGGCCGAAGACCAGCGTCCAATGCAGGAAGGGGATGACGCCGTGAACCGTGTCCTTCGCGGTAAACTGCAGGTACAGCACGCAGGCGTAGGTCAGGATCGGCACCAGCAGGCGGTAACCCCGCTTGAACGCCTTCGGCACGAAGGGCAGCACGAGGCTGCCGCCCAGCAGGACCATGGCGGGATGGATCCAGAGGCTACTCATCGTAGTAATCCTCCCGGGTCGAGACGCCGAAATGGCCGAAGGTCTTGGAGCAGACGACGAGCAGCAGGCAGCCGAGCAGCCCGAACAGGGACCAGAAGCCGGGCACGTGCTCCAGCCCCGTGTGGGCGTGCTCCTTGTCGACCACCGCCGGGATCGCGTCGGCCACGATCAGCAGGACGAGCACGACGAGGCTGATCCGGACCACGGTCCGCAGGCGGTCGCGCAGGAAATCGATGAGGCGGACGAGGTTCATGGCAGGACGGCCAGGGCGAAGTGCATGAACACACCCGGGAAGAGGCCGATGAGCACGGAGATGACCGCGGTGATGCAGAGCGGGATCAGCATCGCGGGCGGCGCCTCACGGTAGTGATGGCCGGCGTCCGCCGCGGGCGCGGGGCTGAAGTAGGCGTGGTAGACCACGGGCGCGAAGTAGGCTGCGTTGAGCAACGCGCTCGCCACCAGCACGACGACGATGCCGATGGATCCGGCGTCGAGCGCGCCCACCAGCAGGTACAGTTTGGAGATGAAACCGCCGACGGGCGGGGCCCCGATCATGCTCAGGGCGGCGAGGCCGAAGGCGCCGAACGTGAACGGCATGGCCCGGCCCAGGCCCCGCATGTCGGAGATCTTCTTCTTGTGGGTGGCGACATAGATGGCGCCGGCGCAGAAGAACAGGGTGATCTTGGCGAAGGCGTGCGCGGCAATGTGGAACAGGCCGCCGGCCACGCCGATCGGCGTGAGCAGCGCCACCCCGAGGATGATGTAGGAGAGCTGGCTGATGGTGGAGTAGGCCAGCCGGGCCTTCAGGTCGTCCTTGCTCAGCGCGATGACCGAGCCGACCAGGATGGTGACGGAAACAAAGTAGGCCGTGGGCAGGCCGAGATGGAGCCGCGACATGGTGTCCACGCCGAAGACGTAGAGCATCACCCGCACGGTGGAGAACACGCCGGCCTTCACCACCGCCACCGCATGGAGCAGGGCGCTGACCGGCGTCGGCGCCACCATGGCGCTGGGCAGCCAGCTATGCAGCGGCATGACCGCGTTCTTGGCAAAGCCGAGCAGGCAGGCGGCATAGAGGGCGATGATGACGCCGTTGTGAACGCCGGCGGGCAGGATCCCGGTGGTGGCGTTGGTGGCGAAGTCCAGGGTGCCCGAGAGGACGTAGATCAGCACCATCGCGGGCAGGATCAGCCCCTTGGCGGTGGTGGTGAGGTAGGTGAGATACTTCCTTCCGCCCTCGTATCCCTCCTCGTCCTGGTGGTGGGCGACCAGCGGGTAGGTGGTGATGCTGATGATCTCGTAGAAGAGATAGAGGGTGAGCAGGTTGTCGGCGAAGGCGCAGCCGATGGCGCCGAAGATGGCCAGCGCGAAACAGGTGTTGAACCGGGTCTGGGCGTGCTCCTCGAGCCCGCGCATGTAACCGGCCGAATAAAAGACCGCCGCCACCCAGAGCGACGAGGAGACCAGGGCGAAGATCATCGACAGCGCGTCGGCGCGCAGCGCGATGCGCAGCCCCGGCAGCAGCGCAAAGACGGTGAAATGCAGCTCCTGCCCGGCGCGCACGCACGGCAGCAGCGACAGCACCACGCAAAACAGCGTGACGGCGGCCACCAGCGAACAGGCCTCCCGGAGATTGGGCCGCCGGCCCGTCGCCATGACCAGCCCGGCGCCGACCAGCGGGGCCAGGACGGCGACAAGCAGACGGGTGTCGTGGATCGGGGGGGCCATCGGGTCAGCCTTTCAATTCGGAGAGCTCCTTGGAATGGATGGAGCGGTAGTTGCGGTAGACCGCGATGATGATGCTCAGCGTGATCGCCACCTCGGCGGCGGCGAGGCCCATGACGAAAAGCACGAAGACCTGGCCCACGGTCGGATCGGGCGCCAGGAACCGGTTCACGGCCATGAAATTGAGCGACGCGGCGGAGAAGATCAGCTCGCCGGAAATGAGCATGCCGATCAGGGTGCGGCGCCGGATCAATCCATAAACCCCGGCCGCCAGGAGGAAGGCGGCGGCGAGGAGGTAGACCGCGGGCTGCTCGTAGAGGGCGGGGTTCATTCCCGGCTCCTTCCCCCGCGGGCGATGGCCAGGGCGCCGAGGATGGCGACCAGCAGCACGGCCGAGATCAGCTCGAACGGCAGGCTGTAGGTGGTGAGCAGGGCCCGCCCGATCGCGGCGATCGAACCGTCGGCCACCGCCGCCGGCGCGGCGGGCCAGCGGCCGCCGAGGCTGAGGTGCGCGATGCCCCACAGGATGGCGACGCTGACCACGAGGGCCAAGCCGCCCCACAGCGCTTCGCGCTGCCGGGCTTCCTGCGGCGCGGGTTCGTCCGGCTCCGACAGCATCACGCCGAAGATGATGGTCACGCAGACGGCGCCGATGTAGATCAGGATCTCCATCAGCGCCAGCAGCGGGCTGTTGAGGAAATAGTAGAGGCCGGCGAGACCGACGGAGCACATCGCCAGCCCGGCCACGCTGCGGATGATGCGGGTGCTCAGCACCGCCAGCAGGGCCCCGGCCGCGGTGGTGAGAAGGAAGAAGCCGAAAATGGCGGCGATCAGGTAGGCGGCCCCGGGAATCACGGTTGCTTCTTCTCCGCGGCCGCTCGCTGCACCAGGTCGTATTGGTACGCCTCCTTGCGGGTGCTGGCGAGGTTGTAGTCCTTGGAAAACCGGATGGCGTCGCTGGGGCAGGCCTCGACGCACGAGCCGCACAGGCTGCACTTGGTAAAATCGAGGTGGTACTCGGTCACCGACTTCTTCTTCTCGCCCTCCAGCTTGGCGCCCTCGACGAGGATGCAGTCGCTGGGGCAGGCGCGCTCGCACAGCTTGCAGGCGTTGCACAACGGGCGCCCGGTCTCGGGATCGACCGCGAGCTCGATGTGGCCGCGATACCGCTTGGGAATCTCCAGGGTCCGGCGCGGGTAGGGCACCGTGACCACCGGCTTGAAGAACTGGGTCAGGGTCACCCGCATGCCCACCAGCAGGCTCCAGAAGCCGCGCGGAATTTCGAGCAGGGACGCTTTCATGGATGGAAGATTTTCAGCATGGCGCTGGACAGGACCAGCGTGAACAGGGAGATCGGAATGAGGATCTTCCAGGAGAGATTGAGCAGGCCGTAAAACTGGGTGCGCGGGAAGGTCCAGCGGACCCAGATGACGGTGAACACCAGGGCGTAGAGTTTGAGCAGGAACCAGAGCACCCCGGAGAACGCGCCGAAGGGGCTCTGCCAGCCGCCGAGGAACAGGACGGTGGCGAGGCTGCAGCCGAGGACGATGTTGGCGTACTCGGCCATGAAGAAGACGCCGAAGCCCATGCCCGCGTACTCGGTGAACGCCCCGGCCACCAGTTCGCTCTCGGCCTCGGCCATGTCGAACGGCGCCCGGTTGGTCTCCGCCAGCATGCAGATGAAGAAGATGACGAACGTCACCGGCATCAGCGGGTTCGCCCAGACCTTGAAGAGGTTCCAGTGCCAGAACCAGCCCGCCTGCTGGCGGACGATCTCGTTGAGGTCCATCGTGCCGGTCATCATCAGCAGCGTGATCGCGACCAGCAGCATCGGGATCTCGTACGCGACATTCTGGGAGACGACCCGGGCGGCGGAGATGATGGCGTACTTGTTGCGGGACGACCAGCCGCTGAGCATGATCGCCAGGACGTTGATCGAGCCGAAGGAGAAGACCAGGAGCAGGCCGAAGTTGATGTTCCGGGCCACGAGCTGGTCGCTGAACGGCACCACCGCCAGGCACAACATCGCCGGCGAGAGGACCATCAGCGGCGCCAGCCGGAACATGATGGAATCGGTGCCCGGCGGCACCAGGAGCTGCTTCGAGAGCAGCTTCATCACGTCGGCCACGGGCTGCAGCCAGCCGCCGTAGCCCGCCTCGTTCGGTCCGGGCCGGCGTTGGAAACGGCCGGCGCCCTTCCGCTCCGCCAGCACGAGGTACGCGGCATTCAACCCCACGAAGG
>JBJKRD010000265.1:0-6116 GCA_046704925.1 Opitutaceae bacterium
CTTGCCGAACTCGTAGGGTTTGGGGACCATCGCCTGGAAGCCGTACGACCGAAAATCGGCCATGATCGGATCGTTCGAGTAGCCGCTCGAAACGATGGCCGGCACCTGGGGATCGATGTTGCGGAGAATCGCGATGGTCTCCTTGCCGCCCATGCCGCCCGCGACGGTGAGATCGAGGATGACGAGGTCGAAGGGGTGCCCGGCGTTGCGCGCGTCGCTGAATTCGCGCACGGCCTCCGTTCCGTCGGCCGCCACCACGGGCACCAGGCCGATGCGTTCCAGCAGCTTCGCCCCCAGCATCCGGATGCTCTCCTCGTCGTCCATCAGGAGCACGCGGGCCCCTTGCAGCGACGCGGCGACCGGCGGTGGCAGGGTGACGGCTTGGGAGGGGGACACGGGCGGCACGGATTCCGTGGCCGGGAGCCACAGGGTGAAGGTGGCCCCCGTGCCAGGCTGGGAGGAGGCCTCGACATGTCCGCGGTGCCGCTTGACGATGGAATAGACGGTGGCCAGCCCCAGTCCGCCGCCGGTGCGCCGGGTGGAGAAATACGGATCGAAGATCCGCGGCAGGACGCCGGGGTCGATGCCCTCGCCGGAGTCGGCGACTTCGATCCGGACATACCGGCCCGCGGCGAGCGTGGACACCGCGCCCGTCTTCACCTCGTCGTTGCGCAGCGAGATCCGGATCACCCCGCCACGGGGCATGGCCTCCACCGCGTTGCGCACCAGGTTGCGGAGCACCTGGACAATCTGATCCCGGTCGACCTTGGCGTTCCACAAATCGGGCGGCACGTCGTACTCGCAGCGGGCGTTGGTCGCGCGCACGATTTCGTCGGCGGTATCGCGCACGGTGTCGGCCAACGCCACGGTGGCCCGCAGCGGCTCGCCCCCCTTGGCGAAGGTGAGCAGTTGCTGCGTGAGGTCGCGGGCCCGGTGGGCCGCGCGCTCGATCTCGCGGAGGTAGACGCCAACCGTGGCTGCCACCTGCTCGTCCAGCATCGCCAGCGAGAGATTGCCGATGACGACGGTGAGGAGGTTGTTGAAGTCGTGCGCGATGCCGCCGGCCAGCACACCCAACGACTCGAGCCGGGTCGCCCGTTGCACCTCGGCTTCCAACCGGGCCTGCTGTTCGATTTGCGCCCGGATCTGGGCGGTCTGGCGGCTGACGCGGCGACGCAGTGCGGTGATCCAGCCGAGCCCCAAAAGCACGCAGCCGCCCAGCACCGCGGCCATGGTCAGGGCGCGACCGGTGGTCCAGAATCGCGTCGGCGCAACGACGGCGACGTCGCGGGGCGTCCGCAGGACGAGCTGAAACCCCCGGATTTGCCGGGAGTCGTCGATGGCAAGGCGGTAGAGGCCCGTCAGTTCCAGAACGGCACCCGGGGCCACCCCGGCCGGCAGGGTGGCGCGGGCTCGGCGGCCGAGGACCGCTTCAAACAGCGTGCCGCCCGCCTGCAGGGTAAGGCGGGTCCTTCCCGCCTGCCGCAGCACATCGATCAGTCGGCCCCTGACCCGCACCAACCGGGAGTCATAGGCTGCCGACGGATGGGCCGGGTCGGCGATCGCCAGCGGTGTCGGAGGCGGCCCGGCTCCCGTTTGGCGATACACCGCCTCGCGTAGGACCGTGTGCGCGCGCTCCCGCCCCAAAATCCCGACCCCCTCGGCGGAATCGCCGGGATGCAGGGGCAGGTCGGCCCGGCTCAGCACGAGCAGACCGGCGTTATCGCCCTCGAGGTAGAACAGGCGCCCCGGATCCGCGTACTGGACGGTCCCCGAAACCCGGATCTGCAGCATCTCCTGCGCGGTGCTGAGTTGCGCCAGATCCGCGATCGACCGCAACGGCAGGGCGAAAATGTCCCGCGGCACGTCCTGTTCGACGGTGATGCTATGCAGGAAGGGCACGCGGAGAACGACGCCGTTGATGCGTCCGTCCGTGCCGGTGGTCGTGTCGCACACGCCCCACACGCGGACCAGGGAGCCGGGGTTGGCGGTGAAATTGATGGGCGATTGCAGCAGGGCGACGAATTCACCTCCCGGCGTCGTTACGTGGATGCGGCAGCGTTCGCCGTTCGCCTCCGCGCTGCGGAAAAAGCCGCGCAACTCGACCCACTGGCCGTCCTCCTTGCCCGTGATCGCCTGGTCGAAGGTGATCGGGGTCGGCGGCGGCGCGGTCATCGAGCCAAGGTCGCGGTAGTTCTCCAAATCCACCTCCGGCCCCGAGTGGGTCTCATTAGTCACGCCCTCCACAGCCATCGCTTGTTGCAGCTTGGGCGCCTTCATCCGGGCCGGCGAATAACGCACCCGGATGCCGCCGGTAAGGTCCTGCAGGAAGAAGAAGTCCGTGCCCGGCAGGGCCCAAGTGACCATGCCGGAGATCGTCACCGGGTGGCCCGCGGCCGCCTCGGCCCGGCTCAACATCCGGACGTCGGCCACCGAATCCAGCTCGACCGGCCGGGCCGGGACCGCGCCGGTCGACGCGGACGGCGTCACGCGGTACAGGGCCGACCGCAGGATCCATTGCGGACCGGCCGCACCCGTCAAGCCGACGACATCGACCTCGGAGTCGTAGCCGAGCAACTGCTGCTGGGCCGTCTCGGCGACCACCTGCCCCGTGGCGTCGCGTACGACCACCGAGACACCGGGGTGGTGGAGCTGGACCCGGCCGCGAATATGCACCTTCTGGTGCAGCGGCAGGCGGTAAAGCTCGTTGATCGGCGTGACCGGCAGCGCGAAGTCGGGATCGGTGGCGATCGAGCCGAGCACCGTCAGGTCGCTCTGGCGCCCGACCCAGAGTTCGACTGTGGTCTCGGTACCGGTGGGATCAAATCGACCCGAATACAATCCGACGACGCGCAGGAATCGACCCTGCCAGTCGGGCACCGCATGCGGATCATCCGGCCGGACCCAGGCGATCACGGGGCGGTCGTCGACAACCAACTCGAGGCGCAGGTGATTGTCGTCGATCAGACGCTGCCCGTCGACGTAGCCGTCTGCGGTCACCACCCGGCCACCGAGGGCGCCGATGTCGCGAATCCGGCCGTTGGCCTCCACCGGTGCAACGGGCTCGTGGTCCTGGAGGACGGTGACCTTCACCGAGCCGGCGTCCAGGCCTTTGGAGGGCACGAGGGTGCCCTCGATCAACACGCGCTGGCCCACGCGCAGGGAGGGAGGAGTGGAGGATAGCTGCACGTAGGTCCCCACGCCTTCCTTCTCCAGCCAGAACAGGCCCCAATTCGGATCGTAGCAGCTCACGCGACCCTCGATGCGCAACGGGTGGGGCACCGACTTCATCGCGGTCGGCATGGTCCACACCTGGGCCGGATCGGTGATCGGTTCCACCGGCGGGGCGCCGAAGAGGACGCTGACCGTGGACGCGGCCAGCAGCAGAGCCCGCCCCACCGACCGCGGCAGGCAGCGGCCGCAGGCGGCGGAGATGGACAACGGTCCGGGCGAGCCCATGAAGCTTGCGTTCATCGCCGGGTGATCTGGATGGTCATGACGTCCACGTGCTTATGACGGCCGGCATGGCCAAAGGCAATTCGCCCTTTCGAAATTAGGGGAAAAAATGAGAGGTTCTGGGGGGAACCTGCCGCGGGGCGGCCCGCGCCTCAACCGGCCAACAGCAACTCGAGCATCCGGCGGTCAAGTTGGTGGCCGCGGAATTGCTCGTACTGCACGTCCGCCCGCCCGCTGTCGACGACGCCAAAGGCGCCACGGAGGTTCCACATCGCCCAGCCCCAGCCGGCTTCCCGCCACAAAGCCAGCAGGTCGGTCATCCACGCCAGCGTCACGTCGTGGGGGGTCCGGTTGAAGCACCCCCATTCCCCGACGTGAATCGGCACTCCCAGACGCATCAGCGGCTCCCATTTGACGATGAGCTCCTGGCGGAGGGTCTCCCGATTCCAGACCCGGCCTTTCGCATCCACCAGTGGCCAGGTGGGACGGGCGAGCGATTCGAATTCGTTCTTCGGCACCCAGGTGGCCGTGTAGTGGCTGACGGCCTTGGGCAGGTAGCCGCGGGTGCTTTGCACCAACCCCAGGTCGACGATTCCCAGGACGGGCGTCTGGCCGATGTCGGCCCCGTCGGCGACGATGAGCCGGTCCGGGCTCTCGGCGCGGATCGCCGCCACCAGAGCCCCGACGATCTCCACGTACCGGGTCTGGTCCTTCATCCACGGAGGCTCGTTCAGGAGGTCGAAGCTGAGGCGGGTGCTGGGAATCGACCGGTACCGCGCGGCGAAGAACCGCCAGTGATGGACGGCCGCCGCCAGCGCCAGCTCCATCGATTCCCGCGGACTGTCGAACAGCAGGTGGGGCTCAAGCTCGCGACCGTTGACGCAATAGCCGGGGATCCGGTGGAGGCACAGATTGACGTGAATCCCATGCCGCCGGCCGAACTCGATCGCCTGGTCGATCGGCGCAATCGCGTCCTCGTCGATGGTCATCCAGTGCCGGCGGTCGGACCAGGCCCAGTAGGACAGCGGCAGCCGCGCGAAGTCGAAGCCCCAGCCGGCCATCCATTCGAAGTCGGATTCGCGGAAGGCCCGGCCGCGCTCGCCTCCGACCAATTCGGTGAGATTGAAGCCGCGGCGCCGCGGAATGCGGGGCTGGGCGACGGGTCGGTCGGTTGCGGCCGCAGGGTCCGCCAGCGCCCGCCGGGAAAGCAGCAGACCGGTGGCGGCGCCCACCGTCCGTCCGAGAAAATCGCGTCGGTTCATGCCTGCTTTGGTCGCCGCGGGACCGCCGAATCAGACGGCCGGGTGCGGGTACGACTCCAGGCCGCGGAAAAGCCGGGCGAAGCACCGGGCCGTGCGGTGGAGGCTGCGCAGGTAGACGAATTCGTTCGGCGCATGGATGTTCGCGTCCATCGTGGACGCGCCGTAGGTGATCGTGGGGGCTCCCAGCACGTCCGCAAACACGGAGAGAACCGGGATCGATCCTCCGCTCCGCGCCTCATAAGGGGCGACCCCGTAGACCTCCCGCAGGACGGCGCCCGCGCAACGGACCGCCGGATGATCGGCGGCGATCGCATAGGGCCGGGCCGCGGCGCCGCCCGAGGTCACCTCCACCCGGACGCTGCGCGGAGCCTGGCGCGACAGATGACGCTTCAGCAGTTCGACGACGCGGGCGGGATCCTGATTGGCGACCAGCCGGCAGGTGATCTTGGCATGGGCCTCGGCGGGAATGATGGTCTTCGGCCCCGCCCCCGTGTGCCCGCCCCAGAGGCCGTTGATTTCCACGGTCGGGCGGATCCAGGTGCGTTCGAGCACCGTGTAGTCGGCCTCGCCATGCAGCGCCGGCACGCCGATCCCGGTGCGGTAGGCCGCCTCGTCCATCGGCACCCGGGCGATCTGGGTCCGGTCATGGACGGTCGGTTCGACGACGTCGTCATAGAAGCCATCGACCGCGATCCGGCCCTCGGGCGTGCGGAGCGAGGCCAGCAGCCGGCTGAGCGCCTCGAGTGGATTCAGCACCGTGCCGCCGTAGGCGCCGGAGTGCAGGTCGTGATCGGGGCCATGGACGTGGACCTCGAGGGCGACGATGCCGCGCAGACCCAGCACCAGCTCGGGCTGATCGGCCGACCATTGGCCTCCGTCGGCGCTGATCACCAGATCCGCCGCAAAACGCGCGCGCTCCCGGGCGAGCAGGTCCGCGATGTGGGGGCTGCCGATCTCCTCCTCGCCCTCAATGCAGAACTTGAGATTGAGCCGTGGCGGATCCGCGGCGGTCAGGTACGCTTCGGCGCCGGCGATGGCCGCCGCCACGCCGCCCTTGTCGTCCGACGCGCCGCGGCCGAAGAGGCGGTCATCGCGGACCTCCGGTTCGAAGGGCGGCGAGGTCCACAGAGCCAGCGGCTCGGGCGGCTGCACGTCGTAATGCCCATACACCAGCACGGTGGGCCCGCCCGCGGCATGCAGCCAGTCCGCATAGACCACCGGGTGGCCGGCCGTGGGCAGGACGGAGGTGTTCGCCAAGCCCGCGCGCCGCAGCCGGTCGGCCACCCACTCGGCGGCGCGCCGGTTGTCCGGCGCGCGGTCCGGCGACCCGGATTGGCTGGGAATGCGGATGAAGGTCCGCAGATCCTCCACCAAGCGGGCTTCGGAGCGGGCCAGATG
>JBJKRD010000266.1:0-3188 GCA_046704925.1 Opitutaceae bacterium
ATCTCGGCGGGCAAATATGTGCCCTTCGGATATACCGACTTCCAGCAAATCGTGTCGGAGATCAAGCAGTTCGCCGCCGGCGGCGATGCCTGCGTGATCAATACGATCAACGGCGACTCCAATGTGCCTTTCTTCAAGGAAATCGTCGCCGCCGGCCTCACTCCGTCCGAGTGCCCGGTGGTCTCCTTCAGTCTGGCCGAGGATGAACTCCGCAGCATGCCGACCCAGAACCTGGTCGGCGAACTCGGGTGCTGGACCTACTTCATGTCGCTCAACACGCCGGAGAACAAAAGCTTCCTGCAGCGCTGGAATCACTGGCTGGCCGACGAGAGCTACCCCGGCGTGGTGAAGGAACACCGGGTCGTGGACAGCCCGATGGCGCTCTCCTACGACGGCGTCTACCTCTGGAAGGCCGCCGTCGAGAAGGCCGGCTCGTTCGACGTGGACCAGGTGCGCGCGGCGTTGGAATCGGGTGACATCAGTTTTGAAGGCCCGGGCGGCAAGATCACGGTCCAGCCCAACCATTACACCACCAAGAACGTCTATATCGGCGAAACGCGGGCGAACGGCCAGTTCCGGATCCTGAAGAGCTATGATCAGGTCAAAGGGGAGCCCTTCATTTTGAAGACGCTCGACGAGAAGCTGGCCGCCATGAACAAGTAATCGCGTTCATAGGCAGGCACGCCACCTGCTCCAGACAACGCAGGCCGTAACGGCGCGGCAGGCCGCGCCGCCGGAGCCGGCAGCGGCTCCCCTGCGAATTCGCCTGCACTCGGCGGATTTTCCGGGCGGAGCCTCAACCACTCCGCCCGGACTCTTTTCATGAATCTCCCTTTCAAATCCCCCCTCCGCTTTCTCGGGCTCGGGTGGGTGCTGCTCCTCGGTGTCGCCGCCACACCGCCGCCCATCGCCGAGACGGGCGCGCGCGCCGAACTGGTCAAGGCGATCCTCAGCAAAGGGCCCGCCCAGGAGAAACTCCTCGCCGGACTCGCCGACACGGGCTCGAAGGTCGTACGCGACGTCCTCGCCCAATGGACCATCGACAACGTCTACCTTTTCCCGGTGCCCGGAGGCTCTCCCGTTCCGGTGATTCTCAGCGAGCAGGTGGACGACAACAACAAGGCGGCGGCAACCCGCATCGACAACGGGCAGACGCTGACCGACGCGCACGGCCGGCCGTTGCGGTTCACGACCGACGACCTCCACGAGGCGTTCATCAACCTGCGCCTGCGCAGCCAGATCCAGCAGACGCTCGACCGGCTGCAGCTGGCCGTGCCCGACCCCGCCGAACGCCGCTCGGCCATCGTGAAGCTCGGCAACTCCGGAAAACTCCAATATCTGCCGGTCCTCGAAGCCCGCCTGGCCAAGGAGCCGGTGCCCGCCCTCAAATCCGCCATCGAGGAGTCCATCGCCTTGCTCCAGCTCGGCGACCCCAAACCCGCGGTCCAGGCCGCCGCCGCCCACCGGCTCGGGCTCATGAAATCCATCGGCGCGCTCGACGATCTCCGCGCCCTGGCCGTCGGGAAGCACACCCCGGCGGAAGTCGCCGCCGCGGCGCGGCGGGCGGTCGCCGCCATCAACGAACACATCCAGCTGGTCAATTTCTTCGGCACGATCTTTCGCGGCCTCAGCCTCGGTTCCATCCTCCTCATCGTGGCGCTGGGCCTGGCGATCACCTTCGGCCTGATGGGCATCATCAACATGGCCCACGGGGAGATGATCGCCGTCGGGGCCTACACCTGCTACGTCGTGCAAAACGTCTTCGGCGACGGCTTCGGCTTCTCCATCACGCTGCCCTTCCATTTCGGCGGCCGGCCGATCGCCTTCGGTTTCTCGCTCCCCGGCCTGCACGCCACCGGCTGGCTCTATCAGAGCTACTTTCTCTTTGCCATTCCGCTGAGTTTTCTCGCGGCGGCCGCGGCCGGCCTCGTGCTCGAGCGCGCGATCATCCAGTTCCTCTACCGCCGGCCGCTCGAATCCCTGCTCGCCACCTGGGGCGTCTCGCTGTTCCTGCAACAGGTCTTTCGCATGGTGTTCGGGGCGAACAACGTCCAGGTGAGCTCCCCCAATTGGCTCCTCGGACATTTCAACGTCCATGACGTCATCCTCGACTACAACCGGGTGTTCGTCGTCTTTTTCGCCGCGGTGATCGTGGCCGGCACCTGGCTGCTGCTCACCAAGACGCCGCTGGGCCTGCTGATCCGGGCGGTGATGCAGAATCGCGCGATGGCGGCGTGCATGGGCGTGCGCACCCGGCGGGTCAACATGCTCACCTTCGCGTTCGGTTCCGGCCTGGCCGGCCTTGCCGGCGCGGTGCTCTCCCAGATCGGCAACGTTGGTCCCAGCCTCGGCCAGACCTACATCGTCGACAGCTTCATGACGGTGGTGGCCGGCGGGGTGGGCAACCTCGCGGGCACGGTGGTCAGCGCGCTCGGCATCGGCGTCACCGACCAGTCGCTGCAGCAGATCCTGCTCAATCCCGTGCTCGGCAAGATTCTCGTCCTCGTGGCCATCATCCTGTTCCTGCAATGGCGGCCGGCGGGCCTGTTCACCGTGCGCAGCCGGAGTCTCGAAGATTAGCCGGCGCGCCATGTCCCCGCCCTTCCTTCGTTCTGCCGCCGGCCGCCGCGAGGTCCTGCTCACGGTCCTCGCGGCGCTGGGCGTGATCGTCGTCATCCCGCTGCTGAACGTCCACGGGACGATCAGCGATTTCACCGTCAACCTCTGGGGCAAGTACCTCTGCTATGCGCTGCTCGCGATCGCCGTCGACGTGCTGTGGGGTTACACCGGGCTGCTCAGCCTGGGTCAGGCGCTCTTCTTCGCGCTCGGCGGCTACATGATGGGGATGTACCTCATGCGGATGATCGGGAATCTGGGCCAGTATCACGAGCCCATTCCCGATTTTCTCGTCTTCCTCGGCTGGTCGCAGCTGCCCGCCATCTGGCGGCCGTTCTCCAGTTTCCCCTTCGCCGCGGTCATGGTGTTCCTCGTCCCCGGCCTGCTGGCGCTCGTCTTCGGCTACCTCGCGTTTCGCGCCCGGATCAAGGGGGTTTACTTCTCCATCCTGACCCAGGCGCTGACCTACGCCGCCGCGCTCATGTTCTTCCGGAACGACATCCTGCTGGGCGGCAACAACGGCTTCACCGACTTCAAGTTCATCCTCGGCCACGATCTGCGCCGCGCCTCCA
>JBJKRD010000267.1:0-2927 GCA_046704925.1 Opitutaceae bacterium
GCCGAAAACCAGCCCTTGCCGCGCTTTCCCCTGGCGGTATCCCTGCGCGCGAAAACCGCAATGACGCGCGGCACGCTCGAGGCGGCGAATCTCGCCGGTCTCCTGCCCGGCTCCGACCGCAAGCTCCGGAACGAATATGTCGTCATGTCGGCCCACCTCGATCACGTCGGCGTCGGACGCCCGGTCAACGGCGATGCCATCTATAACGGCGCCATGGACGACGCCTCGGGCATCGCCTCGGTACTCGAAATCGCCCGGCTGATGAAGGAGTCGGACGCCCGGCCCAAACGGTCCGTGCTTTTCCTGGTGGTCACCGCCGAGGAGAAAGGCGAGCTCGGATCGCGGTATTTCGCCGCGCACCCCACGGTTCCGGCCAGTGAGATAGTCGCCGATATCAATCTCGACATGTTCCTGCCGCTCTACCCGCTCAAGGTGATCGAGGTGCAGGGCCTCGCCGAATCCTCGCTGGGCGATCAGGTGCGCGCCGCCGCAAAGAAACTCGGGGTTGCGGTGCAAACCGATCGTGAGCCCGAGCAGAACCGTTTCATCCGCAGCGACCAGTACAGCTTCATCCGCCAAGGCATCCCGTCGCTCGCCTTCAAATTCGGCTACGAGTTCGGTTCGCCCGAAGAAAAGATCCGCCGCGATTGGGTTCGCGATCGATACCACAAGCCGTCCGACGACCTGAGCCAGCCCGTCGACACCGCCGCCGCCGCCAAGTTCGACCGCATCATCGAGGGCCTGCTCGAACGCGTGGCCGACGATTCGCACCGGCCCGAGTGGAACTCCGGCAGTTTCTTCAAGCGATTCGCGAGATAGGCCCGGCCCGCTGCGCATTCGCTATACTTTTCCAATGAATCAATTGCGCGTTCCGGCGCTAGCCTTGTTTACTCTCTCCCTGGCATACTCCGCATCTTACAATCCCAATCTCTTCTCCGAAATGCGGTGGCGATCCATCGGACCACAGCGAGGCGGGCGAACCCGCTCCGCAGCGGGCGTCCCCAGCCAGCCGAACGTCCTCTACATCGGCGTGTGTAACGGCGGCGTCTGGAAGTCCAATGACTACGGCCGCACCTGGGACCCCATCTTCGACGAGCAGCCCACCGGGTCGATCGGCTCCATCGCGGTGGCCTCTTCGGACCCGAATGTGATCTACGTGGGCAGCGGCGAAGGGCTTCAGCGGCCGGATCTTTCCACCGGCGACGGCATCTATAAATCCACCGACGCCGGCAAGACCTGGACCCACCTGGGACTGCGCGACGGCCAGCAAATCCCCCAAATTGCCGTCGATCCGCGAAATCCGGACCGCCTCTTCGTCGCGGTTCTCGGCCACCCCTACGGACCCAACCCGGAACGCGGCGTATATCGTTCCACCGATGGCGGACGGACCTTTGAAAAGGTGCTGGGCAAGGACGACAACACCGGCGCCAACGACGTGAAGATCGACCCCTCGAACCCCGACATCGTCTACGCCGCCCTGTGGGAGGCGCGCCAGGGACCATGGGAAAACGCTGCCTGGAGCGGGCCCGGCGGCGGGATTTTCAAGTCTACCGACGGCGGCAACACCTGGCGCCCCCTCACCGGCGGCATGCCCTCCGGCGCAGACGGCTTCGTGCAGGCCAACCTCGCGATCTCGCCCGCCAACCCCAAGCGGCAATACGCGTCGGTGGCCATCGGCCGCGGCAGCGGTATCTATCGCTCCGATGACGCGGGCGAACACTGGGTGCGCGCCACCACCGACCCGCGCCCCGCACAGCGTATCGGCGGCGGCGACGTCTCCGTGCCTCTGCCCGACCCGAAGAATCCGGATGTAATCTACGTCACCAGCGTCGTGACCTGGAAATCCACCGACGCCGGCAAGACCTGGACCGGCATCCGCGGCGCGCCCGGCGGCGACGACTACCAGGGCGGCTGGATCAATCCGAACGATCCGAAGATCATCCTGCTGGTGAGCGATCAGGGTGCCATCGTTACGGTTAACGGCGGCGAGACCTGGAGTTCCTGGTACAACCAGCCGACCGCCCAGATGTACCACGCCAACACCGACAATGCGTTCCCCTACCGCGTCTGCAGCGGCCAGCAGGAAAGCGGCTCCGCCTGCGTCGCCAGCCGGGGAAACGACGGCGAAATCACCTTTCGCGAATGGCATCCGGTCGGCGCGGAGGAGTACGGCTACGCCGTCCCCGATCCCCTCAACCCGGACCTGGTCTTCGGCGGCAAGCTGACGCGCTACGACCGCCGCACCGGACAGGTCGCTAACGTGCTGCCGAAACCTATCCGCACCGCCGATTTCCGCATGGTCCGCACCGCGCCTGTGGTCTTCTCGCAAGCCGACCCGCACGTGCTGTTCTTCGCCGCCAACACGCTCTGGAAGACGCGTGACGGCGGCCAGAGCTGGCAGCAGGTCAGTCCCGATCTCACCCGCAAGACCTGGCAGCAGCCCGCCAGCATCGGTAAATACAGCGGCGAAGCGTCCGCCCAACCCGCGCAGCGGGGCGTCATCTATACGGTCGCGCCCTCCCCGCTCGACATCAACCGTATTTGGGCCGGCACCGACGACGGCCTCATTCAGACCACCGCCGATGGCGGCCTGCGCTGGAAAGACGTTACCCCGTCCGCGATCGGACCGTGGATGAAGATCTCCATCATGGATGCCGGCCACTTCGACGCTCTCACCGCCTATGCCGCCGTCAACACCCTGCGCCTCGATGATCTGCGCCCCCACATCTTTCGCACCCACGACGGAGGCAAGACCTGGACGGAGATCGTCAAAGGTCTGCCCGCCGGCGCGCCGGTGGATGCCGTCCGCGAAGATCCGAAGAAGAAAGGCCTGCTGTTCGCTTCCACCGAGCGCGAAGTCTACGTTTCCTTCGACGATGGCGACAACTGGCAGTCGCTGCGTCTCAACATGCCGGCCAGTTCCGTGC
>JBJKRD010000268.1:0-3110 GCA_046704925.1 Opitutaceae bacterium
ATGCCGTTCTACCTGGTCCCGATCTGCTGGACCTGCTGGGCGGCCGGGCGCCGGGCCGGCGTCCTGCTGGCCACGATCAGCACCGGCGTCTGGCTGGGCGCCGACACCTTCTCGGGATACCCATACGCCTACCGCAGCATCCCCTTTTGGAACGCGCTCACGTTGCTGGCCTTGTTTGTCGCGGTGGTCTACCTCCTGGCGGCGTTCCAAAGCGCACACCACCACCTGGAGGAGACAGTGGAGCTGCGCACGACCGCGCTGCAGGAGGAGATTCGCGAACGCCGGCGCCTCGAACAGGCGAAACTGCAGGCGGAGCGTCTGGCCGTGGTCGGCACGATGGCCGCGCAGGTGGCGCACGAGGTCAGAAACCCGCTTGGTTCCATCACCCTGAACCTCGATCTGGTGGAAAAGGAGATCGACCGCCTGGCGTCCGCCGACGAAACCTCCCCCCACGAGGCCCGCATGCTCGTGCAGGAGATGCGCAGCGAGGTTCTCCGGATCCGCAACGTCACGGACGATTACCTGCGCTTCGCCCGTCTGCCCAAGCCGCTTCGCCAGCCCCTGGCCTTGAACTCGCTGCTCGACCAGAAACTGGCCTTCATGGTCGGCGCGTTCGAGCGGGCCCGGGTCACGGTGCGCACCGAGTTCGACCCGGCCATCGTCACCATCCCCGCCGACGGGGACCAGCTCTGGGAGGCGGTGTTGAATCTGATCCACAACAGCCTCGAGGCGATGCCCGACGGCGGCGCACTGGCCGTCCGCACGCGCCAGGAGCGCGGTCGCGTGCTGGTCCTGGTCACCGACACCGGCGGAGGCATCCACCCGGACAAGCTAGCCCAGGTGTTCCGGCCCTTTTTCACCACCAAGCCGCAAGGCACGGGTCTGGGTCTGGCGCTGGTCCAGCAGATCGTGTCGGAGCACGGTGGTCATGTGGAGTGCGAGAGCGTCCCGGGGCGGGGTTGCACCTTCACCCTGTCGCTACCGACCGGGGAGAAAAGCTGAGATGCCCGCCGTGCCGACCGTTTTGCTGGTGGATGACGACGAGCGGCTGCTTCGCGCCGCCGGGCGGGTGCTGACCGGCGCCGGCTACCCGGTGGTCACGGCCGGTTCCGGCCGCGAGGCACTCGCCGCCCTGCAACAACAACCGGTTGCGGTGGCCGTCTGCGATCTCCGGCTGCCCGACCTCGATGGCATCGCGCTGTTGCAGCAGGCACGCCGCCTCCGGCCCGAGCTCGAGGTGGTGATGATCACCGGCCATGCGTCGGTGGAAAAGGCGGTCGAAGCCATGCGTCTCGGAGCCTACGACTTCATCGAGAAACCGGTCGACAGCACGGGCCTCCTGAAGGCGGTCGCCAAGGCCGTGGAACGGCAGCGCTTGCGGCGCGAAAACCGGCGGCTCCGGCGGGAACTGGACGAAGGGCGCGGCCTGGAGGCGTTGCTCGGCGACAGTCCCGCCATGCGGGCCGTCAAAGCGCTGGTACGGCAGGCCGCACCCACGGGCGTCAACGTGCTCATCCAGGGCGAGAGCGGGACCGGCAAGGAGCTGGTCGCCGACGCCCTGCACCGGCTGAGCGGCCGCTGCGACGGGCCCCTGATCAAGATCAGCTGCGCGGCGATCCCGGAAGCCCTGTTGGAAAGCGAACTCTTCGGGCATGAGCGCGGCGCGTTTACCGGGGCCACCGCCGCCAAACCGGGCAAATTCGAACTGGCGGACGGCGGCACGCTGCTGCTGGACGAGATCGCCGAAATGAGCCCGGCATTGCAGGCCAAGCTGCTGCGCGTGCTGCAGGACGGCCGCTTTCAACGGCTGGGCGCCACGCGGGAGCTGCAGACGGACGTGCGTCTGCTGGCGGCCACCCATGCCGACATTCCCCAGGCGCTGGCGGACGGCCGGTTCCGTCCGGACCTCTACTACCGCATCAATACGCTGCAGATCGTGCTGCCGCCGCTGCGCGAGCGGCGCGACGACATTCCCCTGCTCGCCGGGCATTTTCTGAACCGGGCCGCCGCGGCGATGCAAAAAGCCGTGCGGGCCATCGCCCCGCGCGCCCTTGACCAGTTGCTCGCCCATTCCTGGCCCGGCAACGTCCGGGAACTCGAACACGTCGTCCAGCGCGCCGTGGCCCTCGCCGGGGACGACACCATCGCCGGCTTCACCTTTGCCCCCGCCCGGAGCGGCGACGCCGCGCCCGCCTCGGCGCAGGTGTCGGTGCCAATCGGCACCACGCTGGACGAGGCGACCAAACGCCTGGTCCGGGCCACGGTGGAACAGTGCGGCGGCAACAAGCTCAAGGCGGCGCGGATCCTCGGCATCCCTCCGCGCACCATGTACCGCCACTACGCCAATCACCAGCCGTGACCGCGGCGGACGGCCGCGCGGGCCGTCTTCGCCTTGCGGGCGCCCCGGGCATTCTCACGTCGCGGCCTTGCGGATGGCGGCATCCTGCCTTTGGTGATATTGTGCCCGGGGCCGGCCCGCCGGACGACCCGGAGTCCCGCGGTCCTCGCCGGCCGCCAAGCTCCTCCCTGATGATCCCTGCCGCCCGGAAATCCATGCCGCCCCCCGCCCGCCGCGGTCGACCGGACAGACGCAACCGCGTCCCGCTCCGCGCCGCCGACCGGCCCGGGCCCGCTCCCGACGTCGACGAAGGGTACCGCCGCGCGCTCGAGCTGCTTCGCGCCTGCCGCTCGCCCGACGGCTTCCTGGCCGCGCCCACGAACGTCGACAACTACCGTCGGGTCTGGGCGCGCGATGGCGTGATCATCGGGCTCGCCGCCCTCCTGAGCGGCGAGCCGGCCCTCGTCCGCACCTTCAAACGCACCCTGGTCTTTCTCGCCGCCCGCCAGGGGCCGCAGGGCGAGATTCCGAGCAACGTCGACGGCACCACCGGCCGGATCAGCTACGGCGGAACGACGGGCCGGGTGGATGCCGATCTCTGGTTCGTCATCGGCTGCGGCGAATATTGGCGCGCCACCGCCGACCACGGTTTCGCGCGGAGGATGGCGCCGGTGCTCGAGCGGGTTATGTTTTTGTTGCGCGCCTGGGAATTCAACAATCGCGGCCTGCTGTTCGTGCCGCCGGCCGGCGACTGGGCTGACGAGTACATCGA
>JBJKRD010000269.1:0-4860 GCA_046704925.1 Opitutaceae bacterium
GGGGGGCGCGACGGGTGCTGTGTGGGTTTTAGGGCGTTTGGGGGGGGGGGGCGGTGTGGGGGGGTGTTGGGTTTTTTGGGGGGGGGGCGGGCCCCCCGGCCCCCCCGGGCCGGCGCCGGCGCCGGCGCCGGTCGTTAGGCAATCATTGACAGCGATTTGGCTCCGACGTTTAACCGCGGGATGGCCGAACCGCTGCAGGTGCGCCTGGGCGAGCGCAGCTATGAAATCCGACTGGGCACGAACCTTCGGGCGGACGTGCGCGCCCAAGTGGAGCAATTGCGCGCCTCCGGCCGGCGGGTCATTGTGCTGACCGACGCGAACGTGCAGGCCCGGCAGACGGCCGCGCTGCGGGATATGTTCGCCGAAGCGCCCCTGCTCGCGTTGCCGGCCGGGGAAGAAACCAAATCGCCGGCCTCGCTTGCCGGCGTCTGGAATTTCCTGGCCGGGCAGCGTCTCGACCGGGGGCGGGTTCTGTTCGGGGTGGGCGGCGGGGTGATCGGGGACTTGGGCGGGTTTGCGGCCGCCACCTATCTGCGGGGCATCGATTACTATCAAGTACCCACGACGCTCCTGGCCATGGTCGACAGTTCCGTGGGGGGCAAAACGGGCATCAATCTCTCCGCCGGCAAGAACCTCGCCGGCGCCTTTCACCAGCCGCGCGGTGTCTATATTGCGACCGAACTGCTGGGCACCCTGCCGCCGCGCGAGTTTGCCGCGGGCATGGCGGAGGTGATCAAGTACGGCCTGCTGGGGGACGCCGGACTGTTCGCGCGCCTGGAGCGGGAACCGCTCGGGCCGGCGAGCCCCGACCTGCCGGAGGTGATCGCGCGCTGTTGCGCGATCAAAGCACGCTTCGTCGAGACCGACGAGCGGGAACTGGCGCCCAGTGGCGGTCGGGCGCTGTTGAACCTCGGGCACACGTTCGGCCATGCGTTGGAGCAGACGACCGGATACGCCCGGTACCTGCACGGCGAGGCGGTGGCAGTGGGCTTGGTGGCCGCGGTCAGGCTGTCCTGTGAAATCGGCTTGCTGGACCCAGCCGGGGGAGCCCGGGTCGAGTCCGTGCTCGCGGCCCATCGATTGCCGGCGCGCCTGGCCGCGCCGCTGCCGGTGTCCGACCTGTTGGAAGCCATGACCCGCGACAAGAAGGTGCGGGCGGGAATGCCCCGGTTCGTCGTGCTGCAGCAACTGGGCGAGGCGGTCACCCGGGATGGAGTCGCTCCCGCGGCGGTGCAGGCTGCCTGGCGCGCAGTGGGTGCGGTTTGATTTCGGGTTGCGGATGCCGGCTACCGGAGAGATAAAGGCGGTCCCGGTGACGGACGGTCCCGCATTCTCCGCGGGATTCTCTCTCCGCCGTCCGGTACCCGAATTCCCCGAACAGAATGTCCGCCATCGACGAAGGCATTGTCCGCGAGTACTTCGAACAGAACGGGTTTCTGGTGCGTCAGGCCCGGAAATACCAGGTGCAGGCGCGCCGCAAGACCAGCGACGAGGAGGTCGATCTGCTGGTGTACAACCCCGCCTACCAGCGCGACACCCGCAAGCCCGACTTCTTCCTGTTTTCCACGGAATTGCCCTACCTGTATCGCGCCATCGTCGTGGTAAAAGGCTGGCACACCACCGCCCATTTCACTCCGGCCACGCTCAAGAGCAGCCCGGAGATCTTCAGTTTTCTCGAGGAGAACGTGGTCAAGGAGGCGACCCGGTTTTTTCCGGTCGATCCGGAGGAGCCGGGCAACCATCCCGACATCACCAAGATCCTGGTGCTGCCGGGGCTGCCGACGGCCGAGCCGTTCCGCACGCAAAGCGTGCAGATGCTGAAGGACCGCGGGGTCGATGCCATCGTCTCGTTGCGCACCATGTTGCTGGACATCATCGACAAGATCGAAACCAACCGGAATTACCGGAAATCGGACACCCTGCAGTTGTTGCGCATCCTCAAGAACTACGACCTGTTGAAGGCGCCGCAGCTTGATCTGCTGCCGGATCGCCCGGTATCCCGCCGCCGGGGCCGGGCCCGGCCGGAGGCCTCGGCCATATGAACTCGGGCCCGTGCATCGCGCCGCCGCCGGCTCGGGCGTCCGCACCGGGGCGCGCGTTCGGGGGGGCGCACCGGGCGGGCTGGCGTCGTGGCCGGTTGATCGAAGGGTGAGCTCGCGCATCCATCCCACCGCGATCATCGAGGAGGGCGCCCACCTCGGCGAGGCCTGCGTCGTGCACCCCCATGCCTACATCACGCGGCACGTCCGCCTGGGCGCCGGGGTGGTGGTGCACGCGGGAGCGGTGATCGGCGGCGATCCCCAGGACCTGCGCTTCGACCCGGCGACGGATTCGGGCGTGGAGATCGGCGCGGAAACGGTGCTGCGGGAGAACGTGACCGTAAATCGTTCGACGCAGGCGGGCGGCCGGACGGTGATCGGCGCCGGCTGTTTCGTGATGGCCGGAGCGCACGTGGCGCACGATTGCGCGGTCGGCGACCGGGTCGTGCTGGCCAACAACGTCCTGCTGGCCGGTTTTGTGACGATGGGCGCGCATACCTTCGTCGGCGGCGGCGCGGCGTTCCACCAGTTCACCCGGGTGGGCGAGAGCGTGATGGTGGGCGGCCTGGCCCGCATCACGCTCGATCTGCCGCCGTTCGTGATGGCGGCGGAGCGCGACGAGATTGTCGGGCTCAATCTGGTCGGCCTGAAGCGGCGCGGCCTGGCGCGCGAGGTGGTGGCGGAATTGAAGGAGTGTTTCCGCGAGGTGTATTTCGACGGCGGCAATGTCCGGCACCGGGCGCGAACGCTGCTGGCGCGCGGTGTGCAGGGTGCGGAGGCGCGGGCGTTTCTGGAGTTCTTCGCCGGCGGCCGGCGGGGCATCGCCCGCGCGCGGCGGGTGTGGTCGACCGAACAGACGGCCGGCGACACCGCGTTTTGAGGGCCGCGCGACGGCTGCGACCCATGGCCCATTCCGGAGAGAATCTGCTGGCTGTCACCTGCGGGGACCCCGCGGGCGTCGGTCCGGAGATCATCGCCGCCTGGCTGCAAGCCAGTCCCGAATTGGCGGCTGGCGCCGCGGTGATCGGACCGGGCCGGTGGCTCGACAGTCTGGCCGCGGCCGGTCGGAAGATTCCGGTGGGATTGGAGGAGTTTGCCGCGGTTCCGGGCGAGCCCACGGGAGAGGGGGCGCTCGTGGCCTGGGCGGCGATGGAGCGGGCTGCGGCCGGCTGCAAATCCGGCGAATTCAGTGGCGTCGTCACCGGTCCGGTAAGCAAATCGTGGCTCGCGAAGATCGGCTATCCGCATCCCGGACAGACGGAGTTTTTTGCGGCGCGCTGGGGCGGGGAGCCGACGATGGCATTCTGTGGAGGCCGCCTGCGGGTGGTGCTGCTGTCCTGGCACGTGCCGTTGCGGGAGGCGCCGGCTTGGCTGACGGCCGCTGCGTTCACCCGGGTGGTCGCGGCCGCGGACGAACTGGCCAGAGTCGAGGGGGCGACGGCGCCGCGCCTGGCCGTTTGCGGCTTCAACCCCCACGCCGTCGAGGGCGGGCTCCTGGGCGACGAGGAGGAACGCATCATCAATCCGATCCTGGCAAAGCTACGGGGGGTCTACCCGGGACTGGGCCTGTGCGAGCCGGCGGACACCTTGTTTGCCCGGCAACTGCGGGGTGAATCGGACGTGGTCATCGCCCTCTACCACGACCAGGGGCTGGCGCCCCTCAAGACGGTGGATTTTGACGAAGCGGTGAATGTCACGCTGGGACTGCCATTTGTGCGGACCAGCCCCGACCACGGCACCGGTTTCCGCATTGCGGGCCAAGGCGTCGCCAGCCCGCGGAGTTTCAGCAACGCGGTCACCGTGGCGCAGCGGCTGATCGCCTGGCGGGCGACTCGTTGACGCCATGGTTGCCCCGGGAGAAGACACGCCCCCCGTCGTGGTTCAACTTGTTGATCTGGCGGACCCCCGGACTCCCGCCCGGCCCCCTCGAAAGGGCGAAGTTTCGGGGAACTTTCCCTCGAATTAGGTGTTGTCAATCCCCGGCTTTGTCGCAAGAACCACGCAATTCTCTCGATCCAATTGACCTACTGATTGATGGCTAACGCATTTTCTTTCGGTGGCCGACCCGGCTACCCCCCGCGCCGAAACACGGATCCGTTTGCCAGCATCCGTCGCAACCACCGGATCAAGGCCGAGCAGATCCGGGTGATCAGTCCCGAAGGGAAGCAGCTTGGCATCATGCCTACCGGCAAGGCGCTGCAGTTGGCGCAGCAGTTCAATCTCGATCTCGTCGAGGTTGCACCGACGGTCAGTCCGCCGGTCTGCCGCATCATGGATTTCGGCAAATACATGTACGAGGAATCGAAGAAACATTCGCACTCCAAGACGACGGCCAGCCGGATCAAGGAGATCGAGTTCAGCGTGCGCATCGAGCAGAATGACTTCCTCACGAAACTGCGACACGCGGAGGAGTTTCTCGAACACGGCAACAAGGTGAAGTTGCGGCTCAAGTTTCGCGGACGCGAGATGGCCCACACCGAAATGGGCTTCGAGGTGATCAACCGGGCCCTGACGGAACTGTCGACGATGGGGCACCAGGACGGGCCGCCGAAGCTCAGCGGCCGCAATATCTTCGTGATGCTGACGCCGCTGCCCGTCAACAAACGGAAGCTCAAGTTTCATACGCGGGAGGCTTCGGGCGCGGTCGTCGCCACGCCGATCGTGCCGGCGGCGGTCCCGTCGGCCTGAAGGGCCCGACGACCCATGGCGCGGTACCGCGCACGCAGGCTGGCGTTGGCCGTGGCTCTGGCGGTCCTGGTCGGCGGTTGCAGCAGCGGGTCGGTGGCGGCGCGCAGTCATTCGGAGCCCGAACGCCCCGCCG
>JBJKRD010000270.1:0-3143 GCA_046704925.1 Opitutaceae bacterium
GAAGATGATCTTGTCGCCCGGACGGAAGATGCCCTCTTCCGCCGCCCAACCCAAAGCCATCGAGATCGAGGCGGCGGATGTGTTGCCGTATTTGCCGATCGTGACGACGAATTTCTCGAAGGGAATGCCGACGCGCTTGCTCACCGCCTTCAAGATTCGTTCGTTCGCCTGGTGGGGTACGATCCATTGGACGTCGTCCGGCTTGAGATGATGGCGCGCCAGGGTGCGCTCGATGATGTCCCCAAAGGCGATGACGGCATGTTTGAACACGACGGCCCCGTCCATCTTCAGGTAGAAGTGGTGCAGGTCATCCCCGTTGGGCAGCGGCATCGGCCGGAGGGCGCCGCCGCCCGTTCGCTGGATCGCCTCGTAATAGGCGGCGTCGCCGCTGAGATCCAGATGGTTGAGCCGGTGACCGCCGGGCGAATCCGTGAGCACGGCCGCGCCGGCGCCGTCACCAAAGAGGAACGCGGTGTTCTGGTCCTTCGGGTTGGTGATGCGCGACAGCAGTTCCGCGGTGACGACGAGCAGCTTGTGGGCGGCACCGGAGCGAATGAGGGCGCGGCCGACCTCCAAGGCATAGAGCCAGCCCGCACACGCGGCGTTGAGATCGAAGGCCAGCGCCCGGTTGATGCCGAGTTGTTTGGCAAGCGAACTGGCGGCGCTGGGCACCGGCTGGTCCGGGAGCAGAGTCGCCATGATGATGCCGTCGATCTCGTTTACGTGAATGCCGGCCTGGGCCAGGGCATGTTGGACCGCGATCGCCGCCAAATCGGTGGCCGTCTCATCCTCGGCCGCATACCGGCGCTCCTGAATGCCCGTCAGCTTCACCACCTCTGCTTCCGTCATATGCGGAAACGCCCGAAGAATCTCCCGGTTTGCCCGCACGCCGCCGGGCACCGCAAAGCCGATGCCCGCAACGCAGACCGTTTCCGCGGCAAAAGGTTGAAAGCCCTTGTCGGCGACGCGGGGTTCGGCGGCAGCCGGCGGAGTCTTCCCGGCGCCGCGTGAGGCCAGGTGGCGCGCCACATCGTCTCCGGAAACCCGCCCGCCGGGCCCGGTCGCCGGGATCCCGATCAAGTCCGCCGGACCGAGGCCCGCATCCTGGGCCAGTTTCAGGGCCCGCGGAGTCCACTGGGGCGCGGCGGGGGCCGGCGGCGCGACGGCAATTGGGGCCGCCGCGACCGCTGCCGTCACTCGCGACGCGCGCTCCGCCCCCATTTCCTTTCCGTGGGTACTGTCGCCGTTATCTTTGATCTGCAAATGCTTGAGCGTGCCATCCACCGTTTCGACGCGCAAAAAAGGCGCTCCCGACAACAGAATGTCACCCGCCCGGCCCTGCACCTCCACCACGGTCCCGTCGCAGGGTGCCTCGTAGTCGAACACCGACTTGTCACTCTCCAGTTCGGCGATCTTTTGGCCCTTTGAGATGCGGCTCCCAGGCGTTACCAGCAGGTCGATCACCGTCAATTCGCTCACCGTGGCGCCCATCGAAGGCACCGGCAGGTCGATCAGAAAGGTTTCCATGCAAATCGGGGGGTTCAGTATCCGGCAATTGATAGGCGGGCAGGACGGCCGGGTCAACGTTGGGCGTGGAAATCGCCCCGGCTGCGGCGGCCACTTGCGGCCGGTCCGGAAGCTGCCCGTTTTCCGTCCGCAACCTCAGTTTGACCCACGCCGGATTCGGTCCCATAGATCTTCCCAATTCCCCGCCCCATGAAAAGACCCGTCCAGCGTCTTGTTGTCGTCGTTGCGGCCGTCTGCGCCACCCTATTGCCCGCGCAGGCCGGCCTCGGTGATCTCCTCAAATCCGGCACGAAAACCCAGGATGATGCCGCGGCGTCACCACTGCCGGAATTCAAAGGTATCAAGCACGCCATCGCCGTGGTTGATTTTTCGGCCCAGAACGGCCTGTCGTTCGACGCTCCCGTGCAGGAAAACATGCGCGCGATGCTGGAGTCCGCGCTGTATGCCACCCGCCGTTTCGTCATGGTGGAACGCGGCAACCTTCAGGCGGTCGCGCAGGAGCAGGACCTTCAATCCGGGGGCCGCGCCGCGACCGGCAGCGGCGTGGCGCAGACCGGGAAAGTGCGCAGCGCCCGCTATCTCGCCACCGGCACCATCACCGAGGTGTCGACCGCCACCACGGGAGACGCCGGAGGCCTGAACATCCGGGGTTTCCACATCGGCGGCTCATCGGCCAAGGCGGAAATCGTCGTCCTGGTGAAGCTGATCGACTCGACCACCAGCGAAATCGTGGCCAGTGAGCGCATTCGCGGAAAGGCGGGCCAGGCGGCGGTCAATCTCGGCTACAGCGGCGCCGATCTCGGGGGCAGCATCGGCGCCTTCGCCAAGACGCCGCTCGGCCAGGCGACCCAGGATTGCGTGAACCAGGCGGTGCGCTTCATCGCCGAGAAGATGGTCGATCTTCCGGTGGATGGCGCGGTCGTCGCCGTCGCCGGCGACCAGGTGATCATCAACCTCGGCACCGAATTCGGCATCGCCGCCGGGCAGACCTTCACCGTCCGGAAGAAGGGCGAGGTGCTGACGGATCCGAGCACCGGTCAGATTCTCGGAACGAGCACCGGCGCGGAGGTGGGCACGGTCACCGTGACCAACCCGCAGGAGAAATTCTCCTACTGCAAGCTGGCCAGCGGCCAGATGCCGCAGCGCGGTGATGCGGTCATTCTGAAGTAGGCGCCTGGCGCCGAGCGCGGGCCGCCCGGATCACCGCACGGCCCGCCAGACCGCCAGGCAGCTCCCGATCAAAGCGGCCAGCTCGCCGAGCGGCACTTGGCTGTCCGCATCCGAGACGGCCCTGGCCGGGTCCGGATGGGTCTCAAGGAAAAGCCCGTCGGCCCCCGCGGCCAGGGCGGCCCGGGCCAGCGCCGGCACGAATTCCCGCTGGCCGCCGCTGCGCCCGCCGCCGGCGCCCGGCAGTTGTACGCTGTGGGTGGCGTCGAAAACCACCGGCCGGCCGCCGGCCCGCAGCAGCGAAAAACTCCGCATGTCGACCACCAGATTCTGGTAGCCGAAGGTGGTGCCGCGCTCCGTCTGCCAGATTTCGCGCGCCCCGCCCTGCCGCAGCTTGCCGGTGACAAAGGGCATCTCCTGCGGCGACAGGAACTGGCCCTTCTTGACAT
>JBJKRD010000271.1:0-7035 GCA_046704925.1 Opitutaceae bacterium
CGCGGAGAGCGAGTGAACCACGGCGAAACCGTAATCCACCACCAACGGGTGGGGCCAGAGGGCGAGCCTCAGATAGAGGGCGATGGCCCGGCATTGGGTCAGCGCATAGGTCCACCAGCTCACGCCCAGCCCGAAACCGACGGCCCCGGCCCGCTCGCCGCCGGAACTCAGCACCAGATAACCCAGGAGCAGCCAGGTCGCCGCCAGTGCCAGGTACCACGGTCGGCGTTGACGCCATGCCGCGCGGAATGTGCCCGCCATAAAGGCGCGGTCGTACAGCAGAACCACCAGCGGCGCCGTGACCATGACCTCTTTTGTGGCCATGCCCAGCAGGCAGCAGACGACGGACAGCACGAGCCAACCGTGCCCGGGGCGGCTCGCCGCCGGCCCGGCCATTTGCTTCGGGCCCCCCGTTCCGTCGGCCTGCCGGACGATGGGCACGGCCCGGATGAAGCAGTACAGCGTCAGGAGGTAGAAAAACGCCACCAGGGATTCCGTGCGCTGCACCACGCACGTCACCGACTCGGTCACGAGCGGATGCAGCGTCCACAGGATGGCGATGGCAAAGGCGAGCCAGGTCGCCTCGTCCAGACGGAGGGGCCTCCGGTCTCCGGTGTCGGCGATCCGACATCTCAGCAACGTCCGGCGCACGACCCCGAAGAGCGTGAGCCCCACCAGGACGTGGATGAGGATGTTGAGAAGGTGGTAGCCGCGAACGTCCAGGCCGCCCAGGGCGTAGTTGATCGCAAGGGAAAAATTGACGATGGGGCGTCCGGCCACCCCCGATCCGCCGCCCGTGGCCGGAGGTGACAGCACCGACCCGATGGCCCGGAGATTTCGGATCGTCGGATTCAGCGCGACGGCGGCTTCGTCATCGAAGATGAAAGGAGCCGTCAGGCTGTTGTGCCACGCGACGAGGGCCGCCAACGCGATGATGGTGGCCAGCGCGAACACGGATTTCCGGCCGGCGGGGCGGGCCGGCGGAGACACGGATGGCGGCGGTGCGGCGGATGTCATGAACCCGTTTTCCCAGCCTGCTGGAGTTCCCGGGCTTTCTCGAGATTGCGACGCACGGAGAGGTTGTCCGGCTGGCGCCGCAGGATGTCTTCATAAACGCTGATGGCTTCGTCCACCCGTCCAGTCATCAGCAGGGCGTTGCCGAGATTGTTGCGAACGTCGAGCCGGTCGGGGGCGAGTCGCAAAACCTCCCGGTACTCGGCGATGGCCCCGTCGAGGCGCCCGGTGCGCGCCAGCAGGTTGCCTAGGGCGAAGCGCACCGTCGCCCGGTCGGGCTGCAGGCGCAGGGCTTCGCGGTATTCGCGCTCCGCCGCGGCCAGGTGACCCTGTTTCTGCAGCGACTCCGCGGTCTGGAAATGCGTCTCGGCGTTGTCCGGCTGGAGACGCGCGGCGGCGGCAAAATGCCCGGCGGCCTCGGTGGTCCGTCCCAGGTGTTCGAGGGCCCGCCCCAGGCTGTCCTGGATGGCGGCGGAGTCGGGAGCGAGTCGCGCGGCGGCCTCGTAGTGGGCAAGGGCCGCCTGCGGCTGGCCGAGCCGGTCGAGCGCGATGGCCAGATCGTATTCGACGTCAGCGGATTCGGGCTGGATTTTCAGGGCCCGTTCGAGCTGACTGCGGGCGTCGGCGGGGCGTCCCACCTTCAGCAACGCCGTGGCGAGGTTGATCCGGATGTCGGCGGAGGCGGGCTGGACGCGCAACGCGGCTTCATATTCGGGGATGGCCTGGGCCGGCCGGCCGGATTCGAACAGGGCCAGTCCCAGGTTATAGTGAGCCGAGGCGTAATTGGGCTCGATCTGCAGGGCCTGGTGGAAGCAGCGGATGGCCGCCTCGTAGTTTCGCTGCTTCAGCCAAAAGGAGCCGACGTTGTTGTGCGCCCGGGCACCCGCCGGATAGGCGCGGGCCGTGTCGCTCCAAAGGGCGAACTCGCTCCGATAGGCGCGGTTCCGCGCAAAGGTCGCGAGGCCGAGCGCCACGGCGAGGCACGCCGCCAGCGCCACGGTGATGACAGTCCGGCGCAGCCACCGCCGCAGGCCGAGCACCGCCAGCGCGACCACCGCGGCCAGCGGAAGGTACATGCGGTGTTCCGCCATGGTCTGCGTGACCACGGGCACGATGCTGGAGCTGGGCGCCAGGATCAGGAAAAACCAGGCGCCGAGGAAGCCGAGGGCCGGTTTCCGGCGGAGGGCCCAGCCGGTTCCGGCCAGCAGGAGGGCCAAGAACAGCCCCTGCGGGACGACGGCTGAGAAACTCCGGACCAGGCCGTCGCCGTAATCGAAGACGAGCGGATGCGGCCAGAAGCAGAGGCGCAGGTAAAGGACGAGCGCGCGGCATTGGGTCAGGGCATAGGTCCACCACGCGACGCTCGTCGCAAAGCCGGCGGATCCACCCCGGCTTTGCGTGTGCACGATCAGGCAGCCCAGCAACAGCCAGGTGGCGCCGAGCGCCAGGTAATAGGTCCGGCGCCGCGCCCAGGCGGCGCGAAAAGTGCCGCTGACGAACGTGCGGTCGTACAGGAGCACGAGCAGCGGCGCCGAAGCCATCACCTCCTTGCTGGCCATGCCCAGCAGGCAGCAGAAGATGGACAGCGCGAGCCAACCGTTTGGATGGAATCCCGCGGCCTCTGCTTCCCCAAGTCTCCAGGGAATTTCCGCACCCCTGATGAAGCAGTACAGTGTCAACAGGTAGCACAGCCCCATCAGCGACTCGGCGCGTTGGACGATATAGGTCACCGCCTCCGTCTGCAGCGGATGCAGCATCCACAGCAGGGCGACGGCGAAGCCAAGCCAGGTCGCTTCATCGGCGCGCAACGGGAGGAAGCGGGCAGGATGACCGGGAGTGGCCGAAGGGTTTGGCGTTAAGGCCTCCGGCGCCCGGCCTCCGGCCCTGGATATCCGCGATCCGGTGTCCGCAATCCGGAATCCCATAAGCGTCCGCCGAACGATCCCGAACAGCGCCAGAGCGGCAAGCACATGGATGAGCAGGTTGAAGACGTGGTAACTCCATACGGAGGTGCCGCTGATCGCATAATTGAAGGCGAGGGAGAGATTGACCACGGGCCGGCCGCCGACGGTGCCGCCCTCGCCGCCGGGCGACAGGATGGCCCCGGGCGGCCAGAGGTGCCGGATGGTGGGATTGTCAACGATGGCGGGCGTGTCGTCGAAAACGAGAACGCCGGAAAAGCTGTTGCTCCAGGCGGCGAGCGCGGCGAGGGCGAGCAGACCGGCGGCCGCGAGGGTCGGCCAGCGGCGGAAGGTGAGTCGCAGCGATTCTGGCGAGACGGTTACGGCGGAATTGGCGGCCCGGGGCAACATGCGAAACCACGTGACGGAGGCACCACGATGAAGGCATGGTCCATCGCGGTGGCAACCGTATAGCCCGGGCAGCGGGAAAGGCGGGGCGGGGCCGGTCGCCGACAGAAAAACTCCCCCGCCGGGCAGGCGGGGGAGTCGGGCGAGGGATGCCGATTCAAGCGGAGCATCCCACGGCGCGTCAGAAGGTGAGCGTCGTGGTGAAGAAGTAGGTCCGCGGGTCGACGATACGGTATTCCGCGGGCGTCCCGTCGAAGTTGTACAGGATCGGCAGCAGGCCGCCGTTTTGGGTCAAGTCCCGGACATTGAACTGGAACTGGGCCGTGATGTGGTGGCCCAGGATTTCCGGCAGCACCGTCGTATAGGCGATCCACAAGTCGACATGGTTTTGCGACGGCGTGTAGATCGGTCGGCTGAGGTCAGGCAGCACCATGATCGATTGCCCGGGCGACGGGTGGGTGTAGTCGGCGGGGTTGGTGTCGCCGTAGTAACCCACGATGGCCTTGTCCTCCCAGCGGTATGCGCCGCCCACCGACCAGCCCTTCAGGCGGCCATGGGTGAACGCGTAATTCGTAATGAGGTTGGAGGTCCACTCGCGTTCGTTCGGCACCTGGGTGTTCTGTCCCGCGATGGCGGTGTAGATCACCGGGGCGACGGCCGCATTGTAGAAGCCCTGGACACTGGTCCAGCCGTTGGCGTTGGTCAGCCGTGCGTCGGCGTTGAAGCCGTAGCCGGTCCAGAAATTCTGGAGCGAGAGCTGGGTGCCGTTGTACATGGTTACCGAGGCCGGCATGTCGGTGGCGGTGGCGCTGGTCCAGATGGGCATGCGCACGGCGAGCCAATCGTTGATCTGCTTGGCGACGTCACTGTAGGTCGACCGCTGCTTGCCCACGTCCCACTTGATGGTCCAGTTGGGCACCGGGTTGTAGATCAGGTTGGCCTCCATACCCTTCGACTTGTCGGTCTCGGTACCGGCGACGCTGTAGGTCGGCCAGTCGTACGGCAGCTTCGTGATCGCCGCGATCTGGTCTTCCTCGGTCGGCGTGAGCGGGGTGACGATGTTGTTGGCGAAGAACTGGGAGGTCGGATCCTGCCCGTCGCGGATGCGCACGACGTATTCCGCCCAGGAGCGGAAACTGCTGGTGTCGACGCGCTCGATACGCGTGATCGGCGTGCCGGCGGCCCCTTCGGGCGAGTTCTGGTCATCCGCCTCGTACCAGTCGAGATTGAGGTAGAGCTTGTTGTGGAACATGCTCAATCCCACGCCCCAATCCTTGCCCTGGCCCTGCGGCTTGCCGAGGCGATTGCCGAAGAAGTCGTATTGGATCGTCGACGGGGCGGTGAAGTTGTCCGACTTGTTGAGATGGAAGCTCAAGCCGCGGATGAAATCGGCAACGAAGCTGCCGTTGTCGGCGGCGTTGTCGATGCCTTCCCAGCCCTTGAAGGGCTTGAACACGACCCCGGTCGTCTTGGTGTTGCCGGCGATATAGAACGGCGCGCCCATGCGGTTGTCGATGCCGGGGATGGCGAAGCCGTTCTCGTATTGCTGCGGCGTGGTCAGGCCGGCGAGGCTGGTGGCGCGGATGGTGAGATTGTCGCGGCGCCAGCCGATCGTGGGCAGGATCCGGTTGTTCCAGAGGTAGCCCTGCCAGGCCAGGCTGCGCGCCTCGTCGGTCAGGTAATTGAAGCCGACGCCGCTGCCGGCATAGTAGAGATTCGAGTCGAGGTGGACGGGCGCCAGGTCATAGGAGTTGGTCAGCCAGTTGTAGACGTTGATCAACTGGGAGCCCATGCCGAAGGAGGAACCGGCGATGGCCGGCGAATACTGGACCACGCCGTCGGGATTCTGGCCCAGGTAATAATCGCGCTGGAAATTGTTGTTGCTCGCGAACGAGTAGTTGTTCGCCGGGCTGGTGTTTGTATTGGGCAGCAGCCGCGGATCGCCGCCGTCGAACGAGGTGAAGAAGTGCAGGAAGTGGGTGTTGTCGTCCTGCTTGGTCCAGAAGCCGAGGAAGCGGTGGTTGCCCAGCCAGCGGGTCCAGCCGGAGTTCTTCGTGAAGTCGTGGCCCCACTCGAGCATGGCCCGGTAGTTGTTGTTGATTTCGTAGGTCCAATTGGTGCTCGACTGGTAATTGTTGACGTACGGGCTGCCGAAATAGGGATTGGGCTGGCCGACGAGGTTGGTCAGGTTGGTGTCGACGTAGATGCCCAGCGGATTGTTCGCGCTGCCCAGGGGCTGGTTCTGCCAACTGGTGGCCTCCTGACGGAACCATCCCAGATCGACGTTGAATCCCCATGGCAGCTGCTGCTGCAACTCGAGGTGATAGGTTTTCGCCTTCTGACTGGCGATATTGGCGGAGTCCAGACTGGTCTTGGTCCAGTCGTACAGGGCCTTGTTGGTGATGGCCACGGGATACCAGGTGCCGTACGCGGTCGCGCCCGTGCTGGCGGGCGGGTTGGGAGCAAGCGGCGCGATCGAGCTGGTGAGCTCGCGGGTGTAGGCCATCCACTGGTCGGGTGTCAGGGCGGAATTCGCCGGCCGGTTCAGCGCGGTGCTGGAGGGCGACGCGGTCCAGAAGCCCACGACCGTGTTCTGGTTGATGTACATCTTGGTGTGACCCTCGAAGCCGATGTTGGGCACATAGAGCGACGAGGTCGTCGACGTCATGGCGGTGGTCCCCACCGGCATGCCCGCGACCCAGCGTGGATCCTGAGTCGAGAACAGGTACGGGCCCATCACCTGCCCGGTGTCCAGGATCGTGAGCATCGACGTGTACGGGTTGAACGCCGGCCGCCCCGCCTGCTTCCACGGGGTGACGTAGTCGAGGGGCGCCACGAAGTTCGGCAGGCTGTTGTGGTTGTCGTAGTTCTCGAAGCTCGCCGTGATCTTCGTGGTCGGGAACGGCTCGAAATCGAGGGTCACATACTGGCGGCGGGTGACGTTATAGGAGGGTTTCCGCTCGTAGCCCGGGGAATCGTACAACGCGGCGGCGAAGATCGCGAGCTTGGAGCCGAGCGGCTGGTTCGAGCTGATGCTCGCCCGGTAGGAGCCGAAACTGCCGACCCGGTATTGCAGCTGCGTCTGGCGCTTGTTCAGCACCGCCGTGGAAGTGGTCTGATTGACGATGCCCGCCGGACTGCCGGTGCCGAACAACATCGAGTTCGGGCCGCGGTTGATTTCCACCGTATTGGTGTTGTAGCTGTCGAACGGGATGCTTCGGATCGTGGGATAGTTGTCCTGCGCCGTGTCGGCCGAGTTAAGCCCGCGGACGCGATTGTTGGTCGCGAGGGTCGTCGAAGTGCCCGCACCGCTGAGCGGGTCGCGCGCCACGCCCCGGTCCAGATCGAGTTCCGTGTACGTGTTGGAGCCCTCGGTGTTCGCTTCGTACATGAACACGTCGTTGATGTTGAGCGAACCGGTATTCTCCAGCTGCTGCTTGGTCACGATCGTGATCGAAGCCGCCAGGTCGCTGATGTTCGTGTTCAAGCGGCTGCCCGCCAGGGTGTTTTCGGCGTAGTAACCGACGTCGCGGCTGGAGGCTTCGACGGTGAAGGGCGACATCTTCACCACTTGGGCGCCGCCAGCGGAGCCGGCCGGGCTTCCGCCGGCGTTTTGGTCGGCGCTGGCCGATGCCGGGGAGGAGGGATTAGGGGAACTGGCGGGATTGACCTGCTGGGCCAGGAGGGTCGAGACGGCAAACAGCGCGCCGGC
>JBJKRD010000272.1:0-2727 GCA_046704925.1 Opitutaceae bacterium
GGAGCGCGACTGGGAGCAGTTTCACTCGCCGAAGAACCTCAGCATGGCGCTGGCCGCCGAGGCGGGGGAGCTGATGGAGCATTTTCTCTGGACGGAGCACGCGGCCTCGCACGGGCGGGCCCGGGAACCGGTCCGGCGCGGAGAGATCGCGGATGAGATCGCCGACGTGGTGATCTACGCGCTCGAGTTCGCAAATATCACGGGTATCGACCTGGCGGCGGCCATTCAGGCCAAGCTCGCCGCCAACGCCCGGAAATATCCGGTCGAGAAGGCACGCGGCCGGTCCGACAAGTACACGGAGTTGTGAGGGAATGAGGGAGTAGGCGCAGCCGGGGGCGAGGAAATCGGCCTCGGCCGGTCCCGAAGCCCCAAACCAGGAACCCCAGGCGTCCGGCCGCGCGCCGGCTTCGCCAGCAGCAGCGGGCCGCGCGACCCGGCAACCCGGCGGCGGCGGGGAAGTTCGGCGGAATGTCGATCCGCCGCCCGGCCAACCGTCATCATGATGAAGCCGCGAATTTGTCGCCGGTTTCATCAACCAAACCCGAAATCAGGAAATCACCATGACAACGATTCATCCCCGAATGAAGAGTCCCGGCGAGGTCATCCCCGATGCGCTCGCACCCATCCAAGCCCTCCTCGCCGCCGTCCATGCGAGCGGCGTCTCGCCCACCACGTTCGCCCTCGCGCACCTGCGCATCAGCCAGATCAACGGCTGCGGCCAATGCATCGACGGCGGCGCCAAACACGCCAAGCAGGCGGGCGAAACCGACGAACGCTTGTTTGCCGTGGCCGCGTGGCGGGAAGCGCCGTATTTTACCGAGGCGGAGCGCGCCGCCCTGGAGCTCGCGGAGTGCGTCACCCGCCTCAACGACCGGCCCGATCCGGTTCCGGACGCGGTCTGGAACGAAGCCGCCCGGCACTACAACGAAAAGGCGCTGGCCGGTTTGCTCCTCGCGATCGCCCTGGTGAATGTATTCAACCGCCTCAATGTCGCCACGCGGCAGGTCGCCGGCGCGCAGAAATGGTGACTTGGGCGCTGCCTCTATAGCCGTCACCCACCGCACCCTCCGACCCCTCTTCCTCATGAAATATGCCCTTCTCGTCCATCAGCCCGCCGAGTATTTCGAACAACGGCAGGACCGCGCCATGGTCGCCGCCGGACGCGCCTACGGCGAGGCGCTGCAGGCCGCCGGCGTCTTCGTCGGCGGCGCCGGCTTGGAATCGCCCGGGACGGCGACCACCGTCTCACTGCGCGAAGGCAAACGCCACGTGCACGACGGTCCCTACGCCGAGACGAAGGAATACCTCGCCGGCCTGGCGATCATCGACGTGCCGAACCTCGACGCCGCGCTCGAGTGGGCCGCCCGTCATCCCGCCGCCGGGCACGCCTCGGTGGAGGTCCGCCCGTTGCTGGGCTCGTATTTCGCCACCGGCACGGCGAAATAGTCCTGCCTGATGAAGGGTTCGGCCGCGCATGACGCCGTCGAAGCCGTCGCCCGCGATTCATATGGGCGGCTGGTGGCGTACCTGGCCGCCCGGTCGGGAGACGTCGCGGCCGCGGAAGACGCGCTGGGGGACGCGTTCATGGCGGCCCTGCGGCGCTGGTCCGCGGACGGCGTGCCCCGGAAGCCGGAGGCCTGGCTGCTGCAGGCCGCCCGCAACCGCCTGATCGACGCGGCCCGCCACGGGCAGGTGCACCGGAGGATCGAACCGCTGCTCCAGCAGCTTGCCGAGGAGGCGGAAACCGTGGCCACCCGCGAGCCGGTTTTTCCCGACGAGCGGCTCAAGCTGCTCTTCGTGTGCGCGCATCCGGCGATCGACCCGGCCGCGCGCACACCGCTGATGCTCCAGACCGTGCTGGGGCTCGATGCCGAGCGCATCGCCGCCGCGTTCCTCGTCTCTCCCGCGGCGATGGCCCAGCAGCTGGTCCGGGCCAAGGGCAAGATTCGCGCCGCCGCGATTCCCTTTCTCGTGCCCGAGGCATCGGAGTGGGAGGAGCGGGTCGGCTTCGTGCTCGACGCGATCTATTCCGCCTACACGGCCGGCTGGGAGAGCGTGAACGACCTCGCGTCGACGTATCGGGGCCTCGCGGGCGAGGCCGTCGTGCTCGGGCGGACGCTGACCCGCCTGCTGCCCGGCGAGGCGGAGGCGCTGGGCCTGCTGGCGCTGATGTTGCACTGCGAAGCGCGGCAGGGGGCGCGTTTCACCGCGGAGGGCGAATTCATTCCCCTCGACCGCCAGGATCCCGCCCGCTGGTCACGGGCCCTGATCGACGAGGCGGAAGCGCTGCTGCGCACCGCGTCCGCGACGGGTAAGATCGGACGGTATCAGCTGGAGGCCGCCATCCAGTCCATCCACGCCCACCGCGCCATCAGCGGCACCATCGACTGGTCCGAGATTGCCCGGCTATACGAGGGATTGGCTCGTCTCGCGCCCGGAATCGGCTCGCAGGTGGGCTGGGCGGTGGCGCTCGCCGAGGCGGGCCGGGTCGAAGCTGGCTGGGAGGCGTTGGAACGCCTGCCGACCGTCCGCGTCGCCGACTATCAGCCGTACTGGGCGGCCCGCGGTCACCTGCTGGGGCTCCTCGATCGGGCCGCCGAGGCGCGGGCGGCGTTCGTTCGCGCCGCGGGTCTCACGGACGATCCGGCGCTGCGGGCACACTTGAACCGCCGGGCGGCCGGCCTTTCCTGACGCCGCCGCCGGTGGCGGAGTCTCGCTGGCCCCGAC
>JBJKRD010000273.1:0-2971 GCA_046704925.1 Opitutaceae bacterium
CCGGGTTGGCGTGCAGGTCGAAGGCAAAGCCGTGCCTCCCCTCCGGATCGGTGTAGAGCTGGTGCGGGTAGACGGCGGGGTCGACCCCGCTGTCCCAGATGCCGATCAGCACCGGCGCCGCCTTGGCGTCCGGCGCCAGGGTGACGAGGGTCGGCGTCCAGCGATCCGGCTTGACCACCTGATGGGCGGCCACGGTCGCCGCCAGCGGCGCCAGGATGGCGGCCTTCAGCGGCAGGTAGTTGACCAGCTGGTTGCGGATGCCGATCAGGGCGGCGGCGACGTCGCCCGAGATGGCGCCGGTCTTCACGGCGGCCGGATCAATCTGCTGCTGGACCACGCCCACCAGGAGGGCCTCGCTGCGGATCTCGAAACCGGCCTTCAGGTCCTTGATCTCGTTCTGGGTGAGATCCCAGGGCAGCTTGGCGACAAGCGCGGCGAAGACCTTCTCGAAAGTGGCGGCGAATTCGGCCGGCGCCGGATGCTGCAGGTGGGCGTCGATCAGCGCCTCCGACACGAGGCCGGTGGTGAGCTTGAGGGCGGGTTTCTCCTCGAGCGCCCGCAGGGCCTCGAGATACCGGCGCGCCGCGGGGTAGTCGTGATCGAGCAGGGCCAGGGCGAGCAGCGTGCCCTGGTAGCGCTGCAGCGTCGTGCGGTCGGTGATGTCGTAAGTGGCCAGATCGTTCTCGAGATCGTGTTGGACCGCGGACGCCAGCGGCGCGAAGGCCGCCTCGTCCTCAATGACCGCGGACGGCGCCTTTGCCAGGTGATAGGTGTGGCGCGGCAGGTCATCGACGGAGTGGACGGGCTTTTTGGCCGGCGCGGCGGCGTCCGCCGCGCGCAGCCCCGGCGCGGCCGCCAGCGCCAGGAGGAGGAGCGCGGAACCGCCCGCGCGGAACAGGCGAAGGGTAGTCATGCCCCATGGTCTGGGCGGCGGACGGACAATTGCAATCCTGCGGGCGGACCTCCCCGCCGGGCGGCGTGGCGGTGCGCTTTTTTGGCCCGCCGCGACGAGAAGGCTCGCCCTGCGTCGGGTCCCGGCCACAGTGGCCGGTTGCTAGCCGCCATGAGCAGACCCCGTCCCTGGTTCACCCTGCTGGTTTCGTTGTCCGCGGTGGCGTGGCCGGTGCTCCGCGCCGGGACGCCCCCCGCTCCCGCCGACGACGGGGCGTACCAATTTCTGTCCGCCGCGGATCCGCGGTTCCGCTACGATGGCCGGATCGATTTCACCGATCCCACGGCGCCGGTGATCATCTGGCAGGGCACGCGGATCAGCCTCGATTTCGCGGGGGACACGCTGGCCCTGTGCTTCGGCGACGCCACGGGCCAGAACTTCTTCGACGTGCGTGTCGACGGCGCCGCGGCGGTGATGGCGGTGCCGGCGGGCGCGGGCGGCCTGCTGCAGTATCCCGGCGCCCTGGCGCCGGGCCGGCACCACCTCGAGTTGTTCAAGCGCAGCGAGGCCGCGGCGGGCCATGTGCGGTTTCGGGGCATCGAGATCGCCCGTGGCGCCGAGGTCTGGGCATCCGCCCCGCCGCAGTACCGCCTCGCGATGGAATTCATCGGCGATTCCATCACGGTCGGCGCCTGCAACGAGGACGGACCGGAGGACCAATGGGCGGACCGGCGGACCCACGACAACGCCCGCAGCTATGCCGCGCTGGCGGCGGACGCCCTGTCCGCCGATTACCGCAACCTCGCGGTGAGCGGCATGGGAATCGCCGCCGGCTGGGTGACGGTCAAGGCGGGGCAGATCTGGGACCGCCTTTATCCGGAAGCGGGGGCCGCGCGCGCCGACTTGCGGGCGTGGACGCCGGACGTGGTGCTGATCAATCTGGGCGAGAACGACGACTCGTACACCCGGGCGCACAACCTGCCGTTTCCGGCCGGCTACACGGCGGGATATGTGGCCCTGGTCGAGGCGGTCCGACGGGCCTACCCGCGGGCCGAGATCGTGTTGCTGCGCGGGGGCATGTACGGCGGCGCCCGGAGCGTGCCGCTGCGCGAGGCCTGGGAGGCGGCGGTCCGGCAGTTGGAGGCCGCCGATCCGGCCGTCCACCATTTCGTGTTCACCCACTGGACGAAGAACCACCCGCGCGTGGCGGACGACCGGGCGATGGCCAACGAACTGGTGGGCTGGCTGCGGGCGCAGCCGTTCATCCAGCGGCGCTTCTGAGGGCGCCGCGCGGACCGGGCGGAATTCAGCGGCCGAGTTGCCTGCGCCGGGGATCGATGCAGATTCGTGGGGCCCCATGCGCAAAATCGTCATTGTCGCCTGCGCCGCGACGCTGTGGTCGGCCCTCCCGGCCCGGTCGATGTCGACGGCGGAGCGCCGCGCCTACCTCGAGTGGATGCAAAAGACCCTGCCGGACGTCCCCACCTGGGACGCGTGGCAGAAGCGCACCGGCGAGCTCCCGCCGGATTTCGATGCGCTGCCGCGCCACAACCTGCTGCCGGATCCCCTGCATTTCCTCGACGGCCGGCCGGTGCGGACGCCCGCCGACTGGGCGGGGCGCCGCGCGGAAATCTGGCGCCTCTTCCAGGAGTATGACCTGGGCCGGTTTCCGCCCAAGCCGAAGCTCGGCCGGGTCGTCTCGCTCGACGAGAAGCGGGGCGCCGGCTGGGTGACGCGCGACGTGCGGCTGGAATACGGTCCGGACGACAAGGCCACGATGCGGGTGCGGGTGACCCTGCCGGACGGGCCCGGACCGTTTCCGCTGCTGATTTCGCCGAACCTGGACGGCTGGGCGCGGGCGCTCGTCCGGCGCGGATATGCGTCCGCGGGTTATGCCGGCAACGATTTCATGGACGACACGGCCGACCTGCCGGCCCTGTACCCGCAGTACGATTTCGCCAAGCTGCCGCGGCGGGCCTGGGCGGTGCAGGTCGTGCTGGACAACCTCGCGACCCTGCCGCCGGTGGACATGAAGCACATCGCGATGTTCGGCTATTCGCGCGACGGCAAGATGGCGAC
>JBJKRD010000274.1:0-6038 GCA_046704925.1 Opitutaceae bacterium
GCCAGTTGCAGGAGTGGCTCACCGACGTCGATGTCCCGAACAATAATCACCGGCACCTGTCGCCGCTCTGGGCGCTCTTCCCCGGCGCCGGCATCACTCCGGCGGAACCCCGGCTGTTCGCCGCCGCGACCAAGCTGCTCGCCTGGCGCGGTGACGGCAGCACCGGCTGGAGTTACGCGTGGCGCGCCGCCCTGTGGGCCCGGGCCGGCGACGGCGACATGGCCTTTCGCCAGCTCTCCGGCCTGGTCTCGCGGCAGATGCTGCCCAACCTGTTTGACGAATGCGGAAGCTACTTCCAGATCGACGGCAATTTCGGCTTCACCGCCGGCGTGGCCGAGATGCTATTGCAGAGCCAGCGCCTCACCGCCGGTCCCGAGCCGCGACGGGAGATCGACCTGCTGCCGGCCCTGCCCGAAAACTGGCCAAGCGGTTCCGTCACCGGATTGCGCGCCCGCGGCGGCTTCGAGGTGGACCTGACCTGGAGTGACGGGCAGCTGACCGAAGTCACGCTCCGGTCCAAGCTCGGAGCTCCCTGCCGTCTCGCCGGCGGCGGCCATTTCATTGATTTGTCGACCCAGGCGGGAAAGGCGTACCGGTTTGACGGCGCCTTGCGCCCTTTGCCATGACCGCCGGCCACCCTGCCACCGTCCCGCTTTGGTCGGATCCACGCGTTGTTCCGGCGGGTCAAACCTCATCCCTCGTCGACACCTCCCCAACCCGATGACCAACCCCTGGAAATTCGCCTGCCTCCTATTCGCCGCCAGCCTTGCCGCCCGCGCGCAGCCGTTGGAGTTCTATGTCTCGCCGACCGGCAGCGACACGGCCGCCGGCACCGAGGCGCACCCCTTTGCCACGCTCGAGCGGGCCCGCGACGCCGTGCGCGCGTCGCGGACGGCGGGCGAATCGAGCGGCGCGGCCACCATCTGGCTCGAGGCGGGCACCTTCCGGAGGACGGCGACGTTCGCCCTCGACGACCGCGATTCGGAGACGACGTACCGTCCCGTCCCGGGTGCCCGGGCCTCCCTTGTCGGCAGCGTCGCCATCCCGCCGGACGCGGTTAAGCCCGTCACCGACCCGGCCATCCTCGCCCGGCTGCTTCCGAAAGCTCGCGGCCATGTCATGCAGATCGACCTGCACGCCCTCGGGGTCACCGACTTCGGCCAGTTCGGCCCGCGCGGCTTCCGGCGGCCCTACCTTCCGGCGCCGGTCGAGTTGTTCATCAACTACGAGCCGATGATGGTGGCCCAATGGCCCAACCCCGGCCAGCCGGGCATCCCGATCGGCAAGGTGCTGGATCCCGGTTCGATCACCCGCAAAGGAGAGCTTCCCTTGCGGGGCGGAACGTTTGAGTTCTCGACCGACCGCCCGGAGCGCTGGCGGCAGGCCCATGATATCTGGATCACCGGCTTTTTCGCCAACGGTTACGCCGACGACACCGTCAAGATCAAGTCGATCGACCTGCAGCATCACACGATCACGACGGTCCAGCCGCACATGTACGGATTCGAATCCGGCAAGCCCTGGAACCGCTGGGTGGCGCTCAACCTGCTCGAGGAAATCGATCTGCCGGGCGAATTCTATGCCGACCGCCATACCGGCCTGCTCTATTTCCTGCCGCCCGCCGGCGTCGACCTCGCCCAGGCCCGCCTCGAGGTCACCGTGCTCGACCAGCCGCTGGTCGCGATCGAAGGCGCCCACCGGGTGGTTTTCCGCGACCTCACGCTGGAGTGCTCGCGCGGCATCGGCGTGTACCTCGAGCGCGGGGGCGGCAACCGCATTCGGAACTGCACCCTGCGCGATCTCGGCATCGTCGCCGTCTGCATCGGCAAAGGCGTGACGCCCGACCCGAACTACCAGAACGACTTCACCGGCCGGCCCCTCTCCCGCGGCCTCGGCTCGTGGCACGAGCACATCTACGCCAACACCACCTACGATCGTGATGCCGGCACCGACCAGGGGGTCGTCGACTGCGACATCTACAACATCGGCCAGGGCGGCGTCTCCCTCGGGGGCGGCGACCGCGTCTCCCTCGCGCCCGCCGGCAATTTCGTGACCGGCTGCCGCATCCACGATTTCAACCGCTGGGGCCGGACCTACAAGGGCGCGGTCAACATCGACGGGGTCGGCAACCGGGTCACCCATTGCGTGATCTACGACGCGCCCGGCGTCGCCCTCTACCTGCACGGCAACGACCATCTCATCCAGTTCAACGACATCTCCCGGGTCATGCTCGAGGGCAACGACCACGGCGCCTTCTACATGGGTCGCGATCCCTCCGAGCGCGGCAACGTGCTCCGCTACAACTACTGGCACGACATCGGCCTCGGTCCGCAGGCCCACGAGACGTACGCGATCTACCTCGACGACGCCGGCGGCGACAGCACCCGGGTTTACGGCAACGTTTTCTACCGGGCCGGGCACAAGGCATCCATCTTCCTCAACGGCGGCAGCGACATTGCCATTTACCACAACCTCTTTGTCGATTGCGACGCCGTGCTGCGGATGCGTGGTCCGAGCATCTGGCTGTATCACGAGGATCGCTTCGAGCACCGCCTCGCCGCGGTCCACTACCACCAGCCGCCCTGGACGAAGCACTACCCCGGTTTCTCGACCTACCTGGCAGACCGGCCGCAAATGCCGCGAGACGATGCCCTGCGGGACAACCTCATCGTCCGCTGCGGACCGCTCGTGATCGATGCACCGAAATACATCCATCCCGAGGGCAACGTGGTGACCGATCACGACCCGCCCTTTGTGCGGATCGCCGGCGGCAAGCTGCAACTGCTGCCCGACCAGGCGACCGGGATCCCCGGTTTCGAGCCGATTCCCTTCTCCGCCATCGGCCTCGAGTCCCCTGCGCCGCCGCCGTGAGGCCCGGCCGCGAGCGACGCCACGAGAAACCCCTCTTTTCGGAAAAGATCAGCCCATGAAGACCATGCGATCGAATTTCAGGATGCGGCGGGCGCGAAGGCGCGCGATCCGCACCAGCCCGACCCCCACCGTTATTTGCAGCGCCCTCCTGCTGGCTTGGTGCGGGTTGGGCGTGGCGGCGTCCGCCGCCCCAGACGCCGCCCCCCTGCGCCTCTGGTTTGACCACCCGGCCGCGGCCTGGGGCGAAGCGCTGCCCGTTGGCAACGGGCGCCTCGGGGCCATGATCTTCGGCGGGGTCGACCGCGAACATCTGCAACTGAACGAGAGCACCCTGTATGCCGGCGAACCGCCGGCGGACCTGCGCACCATCACGATCACCAAGGACCTGCCCTACGTGGAAGGTTTGATCCGCCAGCACCATTATGCCGCCGCCGACGCCTACATCGCAGCCCATTGGCTGGGCCGGTGCCAGCAGCCCTACGAACCCCTGGGCGATCTTTACATCGACTTCGCCGGCCACGGTCCCGTCGCGGACTACCAACGCTGGCTCGACCTCGCCCATGCGATCGCGGGGGTGCGCTACCGCCAGGGGGGCGTGACCTACACGCGGGAGGTGTTCGCGAGCCATCCCGACCAGGTCATCGTGATCCGCCTGACCGCCGACCGCCCGGGCGCCCTCGCCTGCCGGATCTCCCTCGGTTCGGTTCATCCCACGGCGACGTATCCGCAGCCAGGCTTCGGCCAGGTCGAGATGCAGGGCCAGGCGCCGGGATTCGTTCTGCGGCGGACGTTGGCCGATCATCCCGGTTTTTCCCTGGACCAGTTCGAGGCCACCGGCCAGCAGTGGAAATATCCCGAACTCTACGACGCGGCGGGCCACCGCCGGCCACAGGCCAAGCAGGTCATGTACGCCGCCGATCTCGGCGGGAAGGGGATGCGTTTCGACGTCCGGTTCGCGGTGCGGACCGATGCCGCCGGCCAGGTGACCGACGAGCCCGGGGCCTGCCGGATCTCGGGTGCGACCGAGGCGGTCATCCTCCTCAGCATGGGCACGAGCTTCAACGGGCCCGATCGCAGCCCCTCGCGCGACGGGATGGACGCGACGCGGGCCACCGCGCGCTGGCTGGACGGGGCCGCCATGCGGTCCTTTGCCGAACTGCGCGCCCGCCACGAAGCCGACTACCGTCCGCTCTTCGATCGCGTGGCGTTGCGCCTGCCGGCCAACCCGGCCGCGGACCGCCTCCCGACCGACGCGCGGCTGGCCGCCTTTGACAAGGCGCCGGACGGCGCCTTCGCCGCCCTGGTCTTCCAGTACGGCCGCTACCTGACGATCGCCGGATCGCGGGTCGGCGGGGAGCCGATGAACCTGCAGGGCCTCTGGAACGACGCGGTCGTCCCCGCGTGGAGCTGTTGCTACACCTTCAACATCAATTTCGAGATGAATTATTGGCCGGCGGAACCGGACAACCTGCCGGAACTCACCGAGCCCATGATTCATCTCATCCACGACCTCTCCGTGCAGGGCCGGAGCACGGCGCGAAACATGTACGATCTGCCCGGCTGGGTGGTGCACCACAACTCCACGATCTGGCTCGACACCTACCCGGTGGACGGGGCGACCAAGGCGGCGTTTTGGAACCTGGCCGGCGGCTGGCTCTGCAGCAACCTTTGGGAACATTACCTGTTCGGCGGCGATCGCGCCTTCCTGGCCGATGAGGCCTATCCGATCATGAAGGGGGCCGCGGAATTCTATGCCGGCTGGCTCGTCGACGCCGGCGACGGGACGCTCGTCACTCCCGTCAGCACGTCCCCCGAGAGCAGCTTCACCGCCCCCGACGGGGAAGTCGGCGCGGCCAGCATGGGATCCACGATGGACATGACCATCATCCGCGAGCTGTTCTCGCGGGTGATCGAGGCCAGCGAGATTCTGAATCGCGACGCCGGCTTCCGCTCCGAGCTGCAAGCCAAGCTCGCCCGGCTGGCCCCGTTCCCGATCGATCGCGAAGGCGAGATCCCCTCGCGGCGCGAGCCCGACCTGCAGGCACCGCACGCCCACCTCTACGGACTCTATCCCGGAAACCAGATCACCATCGACCGGTCTCCGGAACTCTTTCAGGCCGCCCGGCGCACCCTCGAACACCGCGAAGGCACCGGGATGGCCGGGATCGGCCTGGGCGGGGCGGGTTTTGGCGTCGCGTGGCGGGCCGGTCAATGGGCCCGCCTGCTCGATGGCGCACAGGCCTACCGGTCCCTCACCTATTTCCTCCATTACGTCGCGCCGACCGGAAGCGGCGCGGGGTTGTTTCCCAACCTCTTCGACGCGAACGGAACCGTCTTTCAGATCGACGGCAATCTCGGCTACACGGCCGCGGTGACCGAAATGCTGCTGCAGAGTCACGCCGGCGTTGTGCAGCTCCTGCCCGCCCTGCCCTCTGCCTGGGCCGACGGCTCCGTCTCGGGGTTGCGGGCGCGCGGGGGCTTCCAGGTCGCGATCGATTGGCATGGCGGCGCGCTCACCCGCGCGGTCGTCACCTCCCACGTGGGCGGAGTCTGCCGGGTGCGGACCTATGAGCCCGTCGCTGTGGAGGGCGCCAAGGCGCGTCCGGCCGCCGGGCCGAATCCCAATCCGTTCTTTCAGACCGTCGACCCTGGCGCGCCGAAAGTTGCCGCCGGCGTCCACCTGCCGCCCCCGGCCCGCCGCCACGACTATACGATCGACTTCGACACGGTGCCGGGCGGCGTCTACATCCTGACGCCGGCATCGCCCTCGCCCTGAACATCTCCGGGCCGCCCGGCCGCGTCACGTCCGCCCGTGAAGCCGCTGAAACTCGCGCGGACTGCAGGCAAAGTGCCGCCGAAAGACCTTCGAGAAGTGGAGCGCATCCTCGTAGCCGACCGCCAGCGCGGCCTGCTTGACCAGGCAGGCCGCGGGATCGCCCGCCAGCAACTCCGCCGCGCGCTCCAGCTTGCGGCGGACCAGGTACGCGTAGGGGCTGCCGCGCTGGAACCGGGCGAAGATCCGGCAGACGTGGCTGGGTGACAGGCCGACCGCACGGGCCACGTCCGCCAGCGTCCGCAGCTCGGCGAACCGCGTTTCCATGACCTCCTGGCAGCGGCACAGCGTTTCGAAGGACCGCGAGACCATGCGCATGGATCCGACGTAGCCC
>JBJKRD010000275.1:0-4840 GCA_046704925.1 Opitutaceae bacterium
AACGCCCAGGCCGTGTTCCCGCTGATGGTGCAAACCGTCCTGCCGGTGGGCGTTCGCGGGCTGGTCGTAGCGGGGCTGCTGGCGGCGCTGATGAGCTCGCTGGCGGGCGTCTTCAACGCCAGCTCCACCCTTTTCACCGTCGATCTCTACAAGAAATTCAAGCCGCTGGTCTCGGAGCATGAACTCGTGCGCATGGGGCGCATCGCCACCACCGTCATGGTCCTGATCGGTTTGCTGTGGATCCCGGTCATCCGCGGTTCGAAGGGCCTCTATTTCTACCTGCAATCCGTCCAAGGGTACCTCGCGCCGCCGATCTTCACCGTCTTCTTCCTCGGCGTGTTCATGAAACGCCTCAACAGCAAGGGCTGCCTGACCGCGCTGATCGTCGGTTTCATCCTCGGCATCTTCCGCCTGGCGGTCGACACGCCGGTTTCCCTGGGCATGCAGGGTTTCGCCAACGGCTACACGCCCGGTTCCTTCCTCTGGATCATCAACAACATTTACTTCCAGTATTTCAGCATCCTGATCTTCCTCATCTGCATCGTGCTGATGATCGTGGTCAGCTACCTGACCCGGGCGCCGGCGGAGGAGCAGATCCAGGGTCTTACCTTCGCCACCACCACGGTGGAGCAACGCGCCGCCACGCGCGCCAGTTGGAGCCGGGGCGACGTCGTCGCCTCGTGCATCGTGGTCGTGTGCATCGTGATGGCGTACCTCTACTTCCGCGGCTGAACCGATACGCCGCCCATCCCGCGGGTGCGGTCGCCCGATCCGGCGCCCGCGCCCTTTGCCGGCCGCGGTCGCCCGGCACCTTTTCATTGGACAACCCCGACCCGGCGCACACAGTTTGACCGCATATGTCCGCCCAAGATCACGTTCCCGATTTCCGCAACCCGCTGCCCGCGCCGCGCCTCGACGACGACGATGAAGAAGAGCAGGAAGAGGAGGCCAAGACGGCCCTGCCGCAGGCGGTCGGCGCCTTGATCCAAAAGACGTTTCTGCGGGAGCGGAAGGTGTTCCTGTGGGGAGCCGTCACCGACGAGACCGGCAAGGAGATCTGCGAGAAGCTCCTCTACCTCGAGGCCGCGGCGCCCGGCAAGGACATCACCTTCTACCTCAACACGCCCGGCGGGTCGATCACGGCCGGCATGGCCATCTTCGACACGATGAAGCTGATCACCTCGCCGGTGACGGTGGTGGTGACGGGCATGGCGGCCTCGATGGGATCCATCCTGTTGTGTGCCGCCGCCAAGGGCCGCCGGCTGGTCTTTCCGCATGCGCGCGTGCTCATCCACCAGCCGTTGATCACCGGCCGGCTCATCGGCCCGGCGACGGACATCAACATCCAGGCGAAGGAAATGGAGAAATTGCGGGTGGAGCTGAACCAGATCCTGGCGACGGCTTCAGGCCAGCCGATCGACAAGATCGCCCGGGACTCCGACCGCGACTTTTATCTGAACGCGCAGGAGGCAATCGATTACGGCCTCGCCGACCGCATCGTCGACAAGCTGTGAGCGGACTGCTCCGCGTTCGCCGCGGGCCCGCCCACGGCGCTTTCCGCTGCCGGGCCCGGATTGCGATTTGCTGGCTTCCGGGAATGGTGTAATTTCCGGGCATGCCCCAAGATCTTGCGGGCATGCCCCGTGAGCAGTTGATCCGCCTCGTGGAATCCAGCCGGGCGGGCTTGGACGAGGTCGAACGTTTTCGCAACCTTGTCGAACAGGCGGCGGACGGCATCTTTGTCCTGGACGGGAACGGAACCCTCCTCGACGTGAACGACGCCGGGGCGCGGATGTTGGCCGCGGGTCGGGAGGACCTCATCGGCCACGCGATCGCCGAATTCGTCTCCGCGGCGGAAGTGCCGGACGTCGCCCGTTCGTTGCAGGAGCTCCGCGATGGCCGGGCGCGGGTCTTCGAACGGATCATGCGCCGCCACGACGGCTCCCTTTTCCCGGCCGAGGTCAGCGCCAAACGCCTCTCCGACGGCCGGATCCAGGGCCTCTTGCGGGACATCACGGCCCGCAAGGAGACACAGGAAGCGCTCCGCCAGGACGCCGAACGTTTTCGCCATCTGACCGCGGCCGCCTTCGAAGGCATTGTCATCAGCGAGCGCGGCCGGATCGTCGACGTGAACGACCAGTTTGCGGAGATGTACCGCTGCCGCCGGGAGGACCTTATTGGCGGCGAAGTCCTGTCGCTGGTGGCGCCCGAATCCCGTGCCCTCGTGGCCGAGCGCATCAAGGCGGGCGACGAACGGCCCTACGAGCACCGCGCCATCCGCCCGGACGGGAGCGCCTTCGACGTGGCGGTGCACGGCAAGGCGGCCACGTGGGGCGGGCGGGCGGTGCGGGTCACCGCCGTGCACGACATTACCGAGCGCAAGCGGACGCAGGCGGCCCTCCGCGAAGGCGAGCAGCGCCTGTCCCTGATCTTCCAGAACAGCTCCGATCCCATGGCGTTGTACGGCGTCGAGGACGGCGGCTACCGGCTGCTCGCGATCAATCCCCCGTTTCTCGCGGAGGCTTCCCGGCGCTCCGGGGCGATCGTCCGCGAAGACGAGATCGTCGGACGGACGTTCGATTCGCTCGTACGGGAGGTGCTCAAGATCGACGACGACGCGGTCGCGCACAGCCGACGCGGTCTCGACCGGGCCGCCGCCACCGGCCAGGTCATCCGCTGGGAGGATGTCCAGTTGCGCCCGGCCGGGAGGTTCGCCAGCGAACGCGTCGACATCCCCATTTTCGACAGCCAGGGCCGCTGCCGGCACGTGCTGCGCGTGGTGCACGACGTCACGGAGCGGTCGCGGATCGCGGCGGAGCGGGAGGCCCAGGTGGAACGCACGCGTCGCCAGGCGGACGCGATCATGCGCTACTCGCTGGACCCGGCGGTCACCGCGGGTGACGTCGCGGCGGCGGCGCGACATATGACGGAGATGGCCGCCGAGACGTTGGCGGTCGAACGGGCCAGCATCTGGCTGCTCGAGTCCGACAGCCAGGTCCTGCGTTGCGTGGATCGTTATTCGCGTTCGCTCGCGCGGCACGCGCTCACGGACTACCGCCTGGAGATGGCCAAATACCCGGAGACCCTGGCCGGCATTGCCGAGGGCCGGGCGGTTGCGACCGAGGACATCGCCGCGGACCCGCGCACGCAGCGGCTGGCGCAGGAACTGGCTCTCTTCGCCGCCGGGTTGGGCGAGGAACCCGTGCGTTCCGCCCTGACCACGGCCGTGCGTGTGCGGGGTCGGGTCGCGGGGGTCGTCTGGACCGCCACCGTCGGCGCAGCCAAGCAATGGGCCCCGGACGAGATCGTGTTTTGCGCGGCGCTGGGCGACCATTTCGCCCAGGCCCTCGTCAACGCCGAGCGCGAGCAGGCCGCCCGCGATCTGCGCTCCCTCGCCGGACAGCTCATGGCCACCGAGGACGAGGAGCGCCGCCGCATCGCCCGGGATCTGCACGATTCCACCGGGCAGCTCCTGGCCGCCCTCGAAATCAACATGGTCATGCTCAGCCGCACGGCCACCCACCTCGACCCCAGGGCGCAGGGCCTGCTGCGGGATTGCATCGACCAGGCGAAGCAATGCTCGACCAGCATCCGCACCGCCTCCTACCTGCTCCACCCGCCCCTGCTCGACGAGATGGGCCTGGTGTCGGCGATCCGCTGGCATCTCGAGGGCTTCTGCCGGCGCACCGGCATCGAGGTATCGGCGGACCTGCCGGCCGAATTCGCCCGCCTGCCGTCCGAGGACGAGCTGTCGCTCTTTCGCGTGCTGCAGGAGACGCTGGCGAACATTCACCGGCACTCAGTGGCCAGCCATGGTCGGGTGAGCCTGCGGCGGGCCGGGTCCGAGATCGTCCTCACCGTCGCCGACAACGGCCGCGGCATCGCGCCCGAAATCCTGGCTCGCTTTCGGGAGGGCCGCTCCGCCCTCGGCGTGGGCCTGGCCGGCATCCGCGAGCGCCTGCGGCAGATCGGCGGGCGCCTCGAGATTCAATCGGACCAAACCGGTACGCGCCTGGCGGCCTTCCTGCCCGCGCGCGTCGCCGTCAAGGAGTCCCCGGCTCCCTTGCCGTCATGACCGCCTCCGCCCACCCGCCGCCGGAGCCCCGCGTGCCGATCCTGCTGGCCGACGACCACGAGCTGGTGCGGCGCGGCCTGCACTCGGTGCTGGCCGAGCGGCCCGATTGGGAGGTGGTGGGCGAGGCAGCCGACGGTCGCGAGGCGGTCCGCCTCGCCGCCCGGCTCAAGCCCCGCGTGGTGGTCCTCGATTTCGCGATGCCGGAACTGAACGGCCTCGAGACGACCCGGCAGATCCTCGCCGAGCTCCCGGATGCCGGCGTGCTCATCCTGAGCATGCACGAGTCCGAGCAAATCGTGCGGGAAGTCCTGGAGGCCGGGGCGCAGGGGTACCTCCTCAAGTCCGACGCCGGACGCGAATTGGTGAAGGCCATCGAGGCGCTGCTCGCCGGCCGCACCTATTTCACCTCCAGTGTCGCCCGGATGGTATTGCAGGGGTTTCTCACGGCCACGGGTCCCGGCGAGGCCGAGGGCGGCGCGAGCCTGTCGGCGCGCGAGCGCGAGATCGTCCAGTTGCTGGCGGAGGGTCGGAGCAACAAGGAGGTCGCCGGCATTCTCGGCATCAGCGTCAAGACCGCCGAGACCCACCGGGCCCGGATCATGCAAAAGATGAACTTCCATTCGATCACGGACCTGGTCCGCTACGCGATCCGCAACCGGATGATCGAGCCGTAGGCCGCGGGGCCGCCGGCCCTACAGGTTTTCCCCCGGAAAAATACCAGATTCCCCGACTCGGATCTTTCCCGCGGGGTCCCCAACGTGGGAG
>JBJKRD010000276.1:0-5802 GCA_046704925.1 Opitutaceae bacterium
GAGACCACCCGGCAGGGTCGCCACCGTCGTCCATCCGCCGACAAATTGACCACGGCCGGCCGTCGCCAGCAGGATGCTGGCCGTCAGCGCAAGCATCAGCCGTTTGGTGTTCGAGTGCACAGCCGGAACTTCAGGGTAACTGCCGTTGTCCGCTACTTTCCGTTTGCTGGCGCCTTATATACGCCAACCAGTGGCATTCGCAAGCGCGGTCGCGCATCTATCCGCCGTCGGCCGCTCCGGAAAGGTCAGGCCACCTTCGCGGACGCGAGGGTAATCACCCGTCCGCCGAGCTCGGGGCGGTCGGCGATCGATAACCAGGGGATGGGAGTCGTGCCGTTGAGCCCCAGAGACATTACCAGCGTCTGCCATTCCTCGCCGGCCAGCATCGGGCACCGTTCGGTCGCAAAGCCGCGCCTCTCATAAAGACGCATGGCTGCGGCGTACTCCTCCTCGTCGGTCGTCCACAGCCGCAGGACGGCCCGTCCTTCATCCCGGACGGCCTTGATCACCCAATCCAGGAAACGCGAACCGTTGCCGTGCCCGCGCATTTCGGGCAGCAGGCCGAACCATGAAAGCCACGCCTCCGTGGCCATGTTTCGATAGTAGTACAAACCCGCGACGCCAACGACGCGGCCGTCGAATTCCGCCGTCCAAAAACGTGTCCGCTCAAGGCGGCGATCGATCAGGAACACGCTGTACGCGTCGGGATCGAGCGTCGCGGCGAGCGCCGTCTGGTGTTCGTCCTCCCACGGGAAGAGTTCGGCGATCACCCGGCGCGTGTTCTCCAACTGGGCAGGCTCAAGCTCCGCAATCTTCATAAAGGGCCGACGATAGCCCCCCATCCCCCGGGGATGAATGCCGCATTTTCCGGCAATCTCGGCTAATTGGTTCGCTCATGCGGCGCATTGCCCTGGCGAATCCCGCCCGTTCGGCCGACCGCGGCCGGCCGCATGGGAAACCCGTTTCGGAATCGTGGGTTCGCATCAAACCCCCATCTGTAAAACCTGCGGCGGAAATATTAGCTCCGCCCATAGATTGTTACTGCAATCTAGTCGCAATAAACCGTCGCGGCAATCCGGCTTATGAAAATTCCGCACTCGTTTTCCGACCAAATGGCCACCCTCATCGCGGGTCGACAAGACTTCGCATCCGCGTTTTTTTGCCTCTGCCGTGTCCACCGTCCGTCTGTTCATCGCCATCGACCCGCCGGCACCGATACGCGAGCAACTCGCGACGCTTTTCGCGCCGGTCCGGGGCCTCGCCTGGACCCGGCCGGAACAACTGCACCTGACCATGCGCTTTCTCGGCGACGTCGACATTTCGCTGCGCGCCACATTGGAAGCGGCCCTCGCCGCGGTGAGGGTGGAGTCGTTCGTGCTGCCGGTCGAAGATCTCGGAACCTTTCCGCCCCGCGGTCCGGCGCGCGTCCTCTGGGTGGGCGTGGGCCGGGGTCACACGCGGTTGCATCAGCTCCGTCAGCAAATCGACGACGCCCTGCTCGCCGCCGGTCTGCCGCTCGACGTGCGTTTCTTCCAACCGCACATCACGCTGGCCCGCGTGCGGGACGAGGCCCCGCCGGGGGCGGTGGCCGAATTCCTCAAGCGACATCAGGCGTTTGCCGCGGCACCCTTTCGCGCCTCCGCCTTCCTGCTCTATGCGAGCGAACGGCACTCCGCGGGCGCCGTGCACACCCCGTGGCGCGCCTTCCCGCTGGCGGGGCCGGATGCCGCCGCGCCCGGGGCGCTGCCGGCGACATGAGCCCGCCAGGCTGGCGTCACCCGCCTTGCATTTGGCCGACGGAATCCTGATTCTGCCCCGGCGCCTGTCTGCGCGCGTATTTTGAGGTCCGACCGCAAATGGCCAAATTCTCGTCTCCGTTGAACAAGCTTTTGCGCCCAGGCGGGAACGCCATGGCGATCCGTCTGCTGAAGGTGTGCGCTCTCGGCGCCCTGGGCGGCCTGGCGATCGTGGCGTTCCACGATTTGGTGCTGTGGATTGAGACCCACACGGTGGACGCCGCCTCGACGCTGCCGCGGTGGAAATTCGTCGGCTGGTCGTTGCTGTTCGTCGGCGGCGGCAGCCTGCTGGCCAACGCACTCATCCGTTTCATTTCGCCCGATGCCGCCGGCGGCGGCGTGATGCCGGTCAAGCTGGCCTTTTGGAAGGATTTTGGCGTCATGCCGGCCCGAACCGCGGTCGCCAAATTCATCGGCTCCGCTCTGACGCTGGGATTGGGCGTGAGCGTGGGCCCGGAGGGGCCGGCGATTCAAATCGGCGCGGGCACGATGTCCGGGGGTTCGAGTTGGCTGCGGGTGGCCAAACAGGAACGGCGGGAATATTGTGCGGGCGGTGCCGCGGCCGGCCTCGCCGCCGTGTTCAACGCCCCGCTGGGCGCCATCACCTTCGTGCTGGAAGAAGTCATCGGCGATTTGAACAGCCGTTATCTGGGCACGGTGGTGCTGGGCGCGGTGATGGGGGCCCTGGTGGCCCATGCCCTCATCGGGCCGCAGCCGGCGTTTCAATTCAGCATGCTTTCGGCGCCGACCTGGATCGGTTATGTCGTGAGCCCCGCGGTGGCGGCGCTGGCCGCCGCCTTCGGGGGACTCTTCCAACGCGGCGCGGTGGCGCTGCGCGGGGCCAGCAAGCAATGGCGGCTGCTGCCCCGGTGGACGATCCCCACGGTCGGGGCGCTCGGCACCTGGGTCTGCGGCACGCTGGTCTTTTTCGGCACCGGGCATCTGGGCGTATTCGGCGTCGGGTACCAGGATGTGACCGCCGCGCTGGCCGGCAGCCTGACCTGGCAGGCCTCCGCCCTGCTCCTGGTGGGCAAGCTGATCGCGACCACCCTGGCGGTCGGCACGGACGCTTGCGGCGGGATCTTCGCGCCGAATTTCTTCATCGGCGCCGTCTGCGGCCGGACCGCGGCGGGCTTGCTGGCCCACGTGGTGCCGTTGAGCGCCGGGGACCAGCAGATGTTGGTGACGGTCGGCATGTGCGCCTGCCTCGGCGCGGTGATCCGCACGCCGATCGCCTGCATGCTGTTGATCTTCGAGGTGACCAATCAATTCGCCATCGTACCCGCGCTCCTCGTGGCCACGCTCGTCAGCCAGGGGATCAGCCGCCTCATGGCCGAACACGACATGTACGAGACCCGGCTGCTGCAGGACGGAATCGACCCGCATCACGTCCTGCCGCCCCGGCATTTCAAACGCTGGCGCGAAATGCCCGCCAGCGCCCTCGCCTCCTTCAAGCCGATGGTCGCCGCCAGCCTCGAAGCGCCCGCGCTGCGCGAGGCGCTGGCCGGGGGCTCCTACAGCCGGTTTCCCGCCCTGGACAACGGCCGCGTCGCCGGCATCCTGACGCGCCGCGAAGCCGAGGAGGCCCTGGCCGACAACCGGCCGCCACGACTCGAACCGGCGCTGTGGATCGATCCCAAGATCTCCGTCGCCGAGGCGCAGAAACAGCTCATCGCCTCGACCGTCGACATGGTCTGCGTGGGCGACGAGAGCCGCCAGCATCTGCTGGGCGTGCTCACGCTGCACGATTTGTTGCGCGGCCAGCAGTCGTTGATCGAGGACGCTCCCGCGTAGGCGCGCGGCCCCGACCCGGGCGGAGGCCGGTCCCGCCCGCGTTTTCCCCTTTCCTACCCGGCCGGTTCGACCTATCGATTCGCGCATGGTGACACGCGCCTGGTTCCCGACCCGCATCTATTGCGAACGACTGCAGCGGGATGGCGCCGGGCGGCTGAACGATGACCTGGCGGAGGAAACGCGCCGGCTGCAGGAACACGACGCCGCCGGGCGCCGTTGGTCGGCGCGGAATTACCCCGGCGGGTATACGAGCTACGCCTCCCTGGCCCAGTTGCACCGCATGGCCTCCACCTTCGAACGCCTCGAGCGAAAACTCACCGTCCATGTGCGGCGTTTTGCCCGCCAACTCGATCTCGATCTCCGCGGACGGCGGATCTTCATGACCGACTGTTGGGTGAACCTGATGCCGCGGCACGCCGCGCACGGGCTCCACCTGCATCCGCTCTCCCTCATCAGCGGTACCTATTATGTGCGCACGCCCCGCGGATGTCCGGGGCTGAAGTTTGAGGACCCTCGGCTCGACCGTTTCATGGCGGCGCCGCCGCGCCGGCCGGACGCCCGCCCGGAAAACCAGCTTCACGTCACCTATCCGGCAACGGCGGGGTGCGTCATCCTCTTTGAGAGCTGGTTGCGCCACGAGGTGGCGGCCAACCCGGTCGCCGGCGAGCGCATCAGCGTCAGTTTCAATTACAACTGGTCGTGACCGGACCGGCACACCCCGGGCCCCGGGGCTACTCCGTCCAGCCCAGGAGATTGAAGTGGGCGACGTACAGCGCCACCGAACCGATGACGAGACTCAGCGCCAGCAGCCCGGCAATCACTCCGCACAAGATCGCCACCGGACTCACTTTCATCGGTAGCCAGAAATCCTCGCGCTTTTCGGCAGGCTGTTCGGATTGCATGACGACAACATGAGCGGCCCGCGATCGTCGGCAACTGAGATTGGCAAAACGGGCGGCCGCCTTAAGCCTGGAGATCATGCTCGTCATCCGCCGTCTGACCGGCCGCCGGGTAGCCTGCACCGCGATCTTCCTCCCGGGCGAACCGCCGCGGATTTTTCCGACGTCGGATTACGAGCACGCGCGCATCCTGCAGATCTTCAAACAGGATGGCCGGCATCGTGATGTCCTCAACGACTTCACTGACTTTGACCTCGGCCCAAGCGGAAACGCCATGCCTGACGATCCTTCAGAAACGTCACGTATCGATTTTTAGATCAAAGACTAACAACAGTCATTCTTGTGACGAATTAAGGATTGCTGAACCTATTAAACCGGTTTAACCTGTCTTTGTGAAATCGATCGACGTTAGCGATGATGTCTACGAAGCCCTGAAAAAGATGACGACGGATTTTCACCAGAGCCCGGATGACGTCCTGGCTGCTCTGCTCAATCTTCGTCTCTCCCCCTCCATGGCCGATGAGCCGCTGGTCGCCTACATGCTCGACTCCGAGTTTCGGGCCAAATTCACCGACGCCGACAAATATCTGGCGATCCTCGCCTGGGTGGCCGGACGCCACGCCGCGGATTTCAACGAATTCATCGCCTCGCTCGCGAGCGGCCGGCGTTACCTCGGCTGGTCACGGGAGGAGATCATCGAACAATGCCGGCACAACCAGGCGCGGCAGATTCCCGGCACGCACTACTGGGCGATCATGAACATCGACACGGCGACCAAACGGCGGTTTCTGGCGCGGGTACTCGAGTTTGTGGGCTATCGCGACGAAGTGATCGAGGTCGTGTGCGGCGCCATCGGCATGCGCCACGCCGGCGGCCGCCGCGGCCGGCCGGTGGCCGCGGGGTGAGCCTGCGGCGGCATCCCGCCCGGCCGCGCAATTCAGGCTTCCTCCCTCCCGGAGCTCCACCTAGCGTGCCGCCTCGTGAATGAGCCCGGAAAACCGGCGCCCGTGAAGCGGCGCAGTTTCCACAACTTCTTCGCCTCGATCTGGTACTCGGTCGAGGGCTTCTTCGCCGCCTTGCGGTTGGAGGCGTCGTTTCGCGAGGACCTGATCTTCGTCCTCGTTCTGACTCCCCTGGCCATCGTCCTGCCCGTCAACGCCGTCTCGACCGCGGTGATGGTCGCTTCCCTCTTCCTCATCATCGTCGTGGAGCTGCTCAACTCGGCGATCGAATGGACGATCGACTATATTTCCGCGGAGAAGCACCCGATGGCCAAGCGCGCGAAGGACATGGCCAGCGCGGCGGTCTTTCTC
>JBJKRD010000277.1:0-13114 GCA_046704925.1 Opitutaceae bacterium
GGAGAGCACCCCTTCGAGGGTGGAGAGCTTTTCGGAGACGAAGGCCGCAACCCGCTGAAGACTCGGACCGGTCACGAACACGAGCAGATCATACCCGCCGGACATCAAATAGCACGATTCGACCTCGTCGAAGCGGCTGATGCGCTCCGCCAGCCGGTTGAATCCACCGCCGCGTTCCGGCGTTATCCGCACCTCGATCACCGCCCGCACCGCCCCGGCGTCGTCCTTCGACAGGTTGAGCACCGGGCGCCAGCCCAGAAAGATGCCCTCCTTCTTCAACTGCTCCAGCTGGCGGTTGACCTCGGCCTCGGTCAGGTTCACGACCTGCGCCAGTTGCGCGACGCTGAGATTGCCGCCTTCGAGCAGGATTTTGAGCACCGGGTTCATGGGGAGCGGCGATGTTCGCAAAAACCTCCCGCAAATCCACACTTATTTTTCCCGGCGTCCGCTCACCCCCACCTCTGGCGAGCGTGAATTTGCCGCCCGGGGGGGCCGTGCTGGCCGTACGGCTCAACCGTCCGTGAGCGCCGGTACGGCCACCGCGCCCTCCGCCAACACGGTCCGCCGGCAGAAATCGCCGAATCCCTCTCCCGGCTCGCGCTCGACGGCATATCGCCGGAACAAGGGCGTCAGCCGCGCCACGATTTGGTCAGGCTCCAGCGAGCTGGCATACAGCACGTTCAACCGCGTGCCGTCGTGACGCGCTCCGAGATAGAGATTGTATCGGTTGGGCGCCCGGCCGACGAGTCCGATCTCCGCCAAGTACGGCCGGGCGCAGCCGTTGGGGCAACCGGTGACCCGGATGCTGATCGCATCGCCGCGCAGGCCGCTTGCGTCCAGCGCCGTCTCCAGCTTCTCCAACAGCGGCGCCAGGATCCGCTCGCTCTCCGCCAGCGCCAGCCCGCAGGTCGGCAAAGCGACGCAGGCCAGCGCGTTCAGGCGCAATCCGCTCTGGCGGTTCTGCCCGGCCACTCCGTGACGTGCGAGGATGGCCTCGACCAGCGGCTTTGCCGCCCCGCTGACGCCCGAGATGCTCAGGTTCTGACTCGGCGTCATCCGAAAATCGCCGGCATGGATCGCGGCAATCTCGCGCAGCGCACTCTTCAGGCGCTGGGCCGGTGTGTCCTTGATCCGTCCACTCAATACGAAGAGAACGAAATACCAGGTGCCGTCGGCCGCGCGATGCCACCCGTAATCATCGGCGATGCCGGTGAATTCGAAAGGCCGCGCCGGGCCGAGCGCCCAGCCGGTCCGCCGCTCCACCTCCGCCTTGAACCACGCGATGCCCCGATCCTCGATGGTGTACTTCAGGCGGGCATGCCGGCGGTTGGCCCGGTCGCCGTAATCCCGCTGGGTGGTGATGACCGCCCGGCCCAGGGACTGGACCTGGTCCGGCGTCACGAAGCCGACGACGTCCGCGAGGCGGGGAAAGGTTTCGACGTTACCGTGACTCATGCCCATGCCTCCGCCCGCCGCCACGTTGAAACCGACCAGACGCCCGTCCTCAACGATGGCAATGAATCCGAGATCCTGAGAAAACACGTCAACGTCGTTCGACGGCGGTATCGCAAATCCGGTTTTGAACTTGCGCGGCAAATAGGTCGGGCCATACAGCGGCTCCTCCTCCGGTTCGCCGCCGGCCACCAGTTCCTCATCCAGCCAGATCTCGTGATAGGCGCGGCTGCGCGGGAGGGCAAACTCGCTGAAACGGCGCGCGATCTCGTACACCTGCTCGTGCACCGGCGAGCGCTCAGGGTTGGGAGGCGCCATCACATTCCGATTCACGTCGCCGCACGCCGAAACTGAATCGAGCAGCACCGCATGCAGGCCTTGGATCAGGGGCTTGACGTCGCCCTTGAGCACCCCGTGCAACTGGAAGGTCTGCCGCGTGGTCAGGCGCAGGGAGCCATTGCCGCGCTCGTCGGCGAGGCGATCGAGCATCAAATACTGGCCCGGCGTGCAGCGACCGCCGGGCAAGCGCACCCGCAGCATGAAAATGTGGGCCTTCTCTTGACCGGCTTTCTTGCGGGCGGCTCGCTGGTCCCGGTCGTCCTGGGCATAAAGGCCATGGAACTTGGTGAGCTGCGCGCTTTCCTCGGAAACTCCACCGGTTGCAGGGTCAGAGAATTCGGCCGCCAATCTGCCGCGCAGATGGCGACTTCCCAGCTTGATCACTTCGACGGCCGATGGCGGTCGCGATGCAGTGGGCTCCGAGGACATATGACTCAAACTGGTTCATTAGGTAATATAGTCAAGTATACGCCCGTTCAATCGTCATCTGCAACTCAAATACCTTTCACCCATCAACTACCGTCGGCGTTCTGGAGGCCGCGCCCGGGCACCACCCTCAATAACGGTAATGCTCCGGCTTGTATGGTCCCTCAGGTTTGACCCCAAGGTAAGCCGCCTGCCCGGCGGTCAGTGCCGTTAGCTTCACTCCGATCTTCTCCAAATGCAGACGGGCGACCTCCTCATCCAAATGCTTGGGTAGACGATAGACCCCCACTTGGTAGACCTCACGATTTCGCCAGAGATCAATCTGCGCCAGCACCTGGTTGGTGAAGCTGTTCGACATCACGAAGGACGGATGGCCGTGCGCACATCCCAGATTGACCAAGCGCCCCTCAGCCAGCACGAAGATCGCATGGCCGTCCGGGAAGACGTACTTGTCCACCTGGGGCTTGATATTGATCTTCTTTACCCCCGGGGCCGCGTTCAACCGGGCGATCTGGATCTCGTTGTCGAAATGGCCGATGTTGCACACGATCGCCTGGTCTTTCATCCGTTGCATGTGCTCGAGGGTGAGCACGTCGCAGTTCCCGGTGCAGGTGACATAGATATCGGCCCGCCCCAGCGTTGCCTCGACCGTTGTCACCTCGAAACCCTCCATCGCCGCCTGCAGCGCGTTGATCGGGTCGATTTCCGTAACGATCACCCGGGCGCCAAAACCCTTGAGCGAATGCGCCGAGCCCTTGCCCACATCACCATAGCCGCAGACCGTCGCGACCTTGCCGGCGATCATGACATCGGTGGCCCGCTTGATCCCGTCCGCCAGCGATTCCCGGCAGCCATAGAGGTTGTCGAACTTTGACTTGGTGACCGAGTCGTTGACGTTGATGGCGGGGACCAGCAGCTTGCCGGCCTCGTGGAGTTGATACAGGCGGTGGACGCCCGTGGTGGTCTCCTCGGAAACGCCGCGCCAGTCCTTCGCGATCCCGTGCCACCGCAGCGGATCCTCGGCGTGGATTCGCTGCAAAAGGTTCTTGATCACCTGTTCCTCATGCGAGGGGGAGGGCCGGCGCACCCAATCGCTCCCATCTTCCAGTTCGTGCCCCCGGTGCAGCAGCAGCGTGACGTCGCCACCGTCGTCGACGACCAGCTGCGGACCCTGGCCGCCGGGATGCGAGACCGCCGCATAGGTGCAGTCCCAGTACTCTTCCAGCGACTCGCCCTTCCAAGCGAACACCGGCACGCCCGTCCGGGCGATGGCGGCAGCCGCGTGGTCCTGGGTGGAAAAGATGTTGCACGAGGCCCAGCGGACCGACGCTCCCAGCTCCACCAGCGTCTCGATCAACACCGCGGTCTGCACCGTCATATGCAGGGAACCGGTGACGCGCACCCCCGCCAGCGGTTTTTGCCGGGCGTATTTTTGCCGGACCGCCATCAGGCCGGGCATTTCCTTCTCGGCGATCTCGATGGCGCGGCGGCCCCAGTCGGCGAGGCCGAGGTCCTTGACTTTGAATTCCGGATGGGGCGTGGTGGAAGTGACGGTGGGCATCAAATGGTGGTGTTGAAGTTCAGGGAGGCGGCCGGTGCTATTTGGCCGCCGCTTGAAGTTCCTTGGTGCGATTGGTCTGCTCCCAAGGCAGGTCGGCTTTCCCAAAATGTCCGTAGTTGGTCGTCTGCCGGTAGATCGGGCGGAGAAGGTCAAGCTGTTTGACGATGTCGGCCGGCTTGAAGCTGAACACCCGCTCCACCGCCCGCGCGATAACGTCGTCGGGGACCCGACCGGTGCCCATGGAATCCACCCAGATGCTGACCGGCTGTGCGCGGCCGATCGCGTACGCCACCTGGAGCTCGCAGATCTCCGCCAGGCCCGCCGCCACGATGTTCTTGGCAACCCACCGGCACATGTACGCCGCCGAGCGGTCGACCTTCGAGGGATCCTTGCCGGAGAAACAGCCGCCGCCGTGGCGGCCCCAGCCACCGTACGAGTCGACGATGATCTTGCGACCCGTCAGCCCGGTGTCGCCCTCCGGGCCGCCAACGACAAATCGTCCGGTCGGGTTGATGAAATATTTCGTGTTGGGACCGAGCATTTCCGCGGGAATGACCTTTTTGATCACGAATTCCACCAGGAAATCGCGGATGTCCGCGTGGCGCGCCTCCTTCGTGTGCTGGGTGGAGATGACCACATTTTCCACGGTCACCGGTTTGTCGTTCTCGTACCGGATTGAGACTTGCGACTTGGCGTCCGGCCGCAGCCAGCCGACCACCCCCGCCTTGCGCACCTTGGTCAGCTCCCGCCCGAGACGGTGCGCGAACATGATCGCTGTCGGCATCATCTCCGGCGTCTCATTGCAGGCGTAGCCAAACATCAGCCCCTGGTCGCCCGCCCCCTGCTCGTTCGAGTCCTTTCCTTCCGCGGCGCGGGCGTCCACGCCTTGGGCGATGTCGGGGGATTGCCGGGTGATGTAGTTGTTGATAAACACCCGGTCGGCGTGGAAGACGTCGTCGTCATGCACGTAACCCACCTCGCGGATGGCCGCCCGCGCCACCTGGTCGTAGCTGACTTTCGCCGTGGTGGTGATCTCGCCGGCCAGCACGACCATGTTCGACTTCACCAATGTCTCACAGGCCACCCGGCTCTTGGGATCCTGCTCCAGGCAGGCGTCCAAGATGCTGTCGGAGATCAGATCGGCCACCTTGTCGGGATGGCCTTCGCCCACGGACTCGGAGGAGAAGACAAAGGAGTTAGCCATAGCTGCCAGCATGCAATGCCGCGGGGATGCCGCTCGCAAGGAAAATATCATCATATCCGCATTCAATGATATGAACCGGATAGGCCTCCCGATGCTGGTTGCTTGCGTGCCCGCATCTTCCCGCTAAAGATCCGCTTCACCGTCCGATCTTTCAGGGCAGCCATGGATCCTCCGCGCGATGAGGTCTCCCCCGTGACACCGGGGGGTCAGAAGATCCTTCTGGTTGACGACGATCGTCTCAACCGGCGGATTCTTGCGGGCATTTTGCAGCCGGAGGGTTACCAATTGATCGAGGCCGACTCGGGAGAAAAGGCGCTTGAACTCTACGACGCGGTTCGGCCCGATCTCGTCCTGCTCGACGTCGTCCTGCCCGGCATCGACGGTTTCGAGGCCTGCCGGCGCCTGCGCCAGCGCCACGGGAACGAGTCCGCCCCCGTCATCTTTATCACCGCGAAAAACGAGTCCGACGACGTCGTCGAGGGCTTGCAGGCTGGCGGCGTGGATTATCTGCCGAAACCCATCCGGGCCAAGGAAGCGCTGGCCCGTCTGCGAACCCATCTCCAGATCCGGGCCCTGCTGGGCGAACAACGCGAGCTCGTGGAACAGCTGCGCCGAATCAATGTTGAGAAAAACCGGCTGCTCGGCGTAGCGGCGCACGATTTGCGCAATCCCCTCGCCTCGATTCGGGGCCTGGCCGAATTCCTGTGCGACGGGACGGTTGGCCGGATGACTCCGGAGCAGCCCGACCTGGCCGGCACCATCCAGGCGGCCAGCCAGGAGATGCTCGAGATGGTGAACCGCCTGCTCGACGTGGCCACCATCGAGGCCGGCGAGCTGCGGATGGCCCCGGAGCCGATCGCACTCGACGATCTCGTCGAAAAGTCCGTCTATTTCGCCAATATCAATGCCGCCAAAAAGGGCACCAAGATCGGGTTGGCCGCGGCCGCCCGGCCCGCCCGGGCGACGGTCGACCCGCACAAGATCCGGCAGGTGGTGGACAATCTCCTCAGCAACGCCGTGAAATATTCGCCCCCCGGTTCCACCGTATCGGTGGAACTGGTGCCGGCCGGGAACGGTCACGCCATCGCGGTGCGCGATCAGGGGCCGGGCATCCCCGAAAGCGAGCGCGACCGCCTGTTCAAGGATTTCGGCCGGACCTCCGTCAGACCCACCGGCGGCGAGAAGAGCACGGGTTTGGGCCTCGCCATCTGCCGGAAGATTGTGGAGGCTCACCGTGGCACGATTTCCGCCGAGAACCTGACGTCCGGCGGCTGTGTTTTTCGAGTGACCCTGCCCGGGTGAACATGTCTTTCCACGGCAAGATTCTCATCGTCGACGACGAAGCGCACGTGCGAAAATTCGTCGGCCTCGTCGTCCGCGGTTTGGGTACCCCCACCCTCGTCGAGGCGACCAACGGCGAGGAGGCGGTGCAAAAGTTTTCCGCCGAGGCGCCCGATCTGGTCCTGCTCGATGTGAACCTGCCGGTGATGGACGGAGTGCGCGCCTTGACCGCCATCCGCGAGCGCAATCCCGGGGCCGTGGTCGTGATGCTGACCTCGCTCGCGAACCGCCAGACGGTGGAGACCTGCCTCCAGGCGGGCGCGGCGGGCTACTTGCGGAAGGATACTCCGAAGGATGCCATTCTGGCAGATCTCACGGCCATCGTTCGCGAGCACTTTCCCGACCCTTGAGCTCCATGGCGGATACGTCGTCTGATCCTCCCCCGGCCCCTTCCGGACTCCGCATCGACGAGGTCCGATATTCCCTGCCGGAGCTGTTGCGCGAGGTCGAACAGGAGCGCCGCGAGTCCTCGTTCGCGATGGAATCGCTCGACCAGGTGGAAATCCGGAAGATGTTCGCCAGCCGGAAGCGCGGTCATGCCCGAAACAAGAAATAAACGCTTTCTCCAGTTTTTGAACCGGGCCCAAATCGCCGGCTCCCGGGAGGAACTGCGGGCGTTGGTCGAACGGCACGGTCCCGACTCGCCGGAGCTGCTGCAGGCCGTCGTTGACGCCCGGATCGTGGGCAAGGACGAGGCCTGCCGGCAGTGGGCGAACGCCCTCGGGTTTGCGTACGTCGACCCTTTTGCGTCGATTGTCACCGACGAGGCGGTCCAGAGGATTCCCCAGGAAATCGCGCGGAAGGCGCGCGCCATCGGGTTGTACATCATCGAGGACGTCCTCACGGTCGCCATGGAGGCGCCGGACGACGAGGTTATGGTGAAGCGACTCGGCCAGATCGCCCGGATGCCGGTCAGCCCCGTTTTTGCCCCGGCGCGGGAGATTGCTGACGCGATTTCGATTCATTACGCCAGCGACCACGACATCGGCGAGAGTCTCAGCGCCCTGGAAAAGTCCGATCTCTTCGATCGGCCGGAATTCAACCGGGAGCAACTGACGGCGCTCGCCGAGAATGCCGGGGTCATTCAGGTGCTTGACGCCATCTTCTACTATGCCCTGCGCGAGCGGGCGACGGACATTCACCTCGAACCCCAGGAGCTCCAGTCGCGCATCCGTTTCCGGGTGGACGGCATGTTGCGGGAAGTGCTCGTTTTTTCCCGCAAGCTCCACCGGGCCCTGACGTCCCGGCTCAAGGTGCTGTGCAACATCAACCTTACCGAATCCCGCTTCCCCCAGGACGGCCGGTTCTCGCTTTCCATCGGGGCGGGTCCGACCCATTTTCGCGTCTCGCTGATTCCCACCCTGTTCGGGGAGAAGGCGGTCGTGCGCGTGCTCGCCGCCGTCGGGCGGAAGACGATGCTCACGCTCGAGAAGATGATGATGTCGCAGACCGTGCTGCATCCCTTCCGCCGGCTGGTCCAGAGTCCCCAGGGGATCATCTTCGTGGTCGGTCCCACGGGCTCGGGAAAGACCACGACCCTGTATGCGGCCCTCCACGAGATCAACAAACCGGACCTCAACATCTCGACGATCGAGGATCCCGTGGAGATCCAACTGACCGGCATCACCCAGAGCCAGATCAACGCCCACATCGATCTCCGGTTTGAAACGATTCTCCGGGCCCTGCTGCGCCAGGATCCGGATGTCATTCTCATCGGCGAAATCCGCGACCTGGAGACCGCCAAGATCGCCACCGAGGCGGCCCTCACGGGGCACCTGGTTTTCGCCACGCTCCACACCAACTCGGCCGCCCAGGCGATCGTGAGGCTGATGGAGATCGGAGTCGCCCCTTTCATGGTCGCCCCCACGGTCATCGGCGTGCTCGCCCAGCGGCTGGCGGCACGAATCTGCGAGCATTGCAAGGAAGCCTATTATCCGGGGCCCGATACGCTTCGACGACATTTCCTGGACGAAGGCCTGACGGAGGTGCCGTTTTATCGCGGCCGCGGCTGCCCCAAATGCCGGGGCACGGGTTACAAAGGGCGCATCGCCTTCCATGAGCTCATTTTGATCTCGGATGAGATTCGTGGCTTGATCTCGGAAGGCCGTTCCGCCCAGCAGATCACGCAGGCCGCCACCAAGATCGGCTACCGGCCCCTGCGTTATGACGGCCTAAAAAAAGTGTTGCTGGGCCTCACCACCATCGACGAAATCGAGCAAAATTCATCCTTTGAATGGGCCTCCTGACCGGCTCCCGCGGATGAACCGCCGCGGCCGCCTTCCGGCCCCCAGGTCCGACGTCAACCTTCAACCCCCGGGCCTGCCCGCTTTCCCGTGTCCTCGCTCGATCCCAAGGCCATCACCGCATTGCGCGAGCTGAATCCCGGTGACGACTCCTTCCTGCGCGACCTGATCCAGATCTACGTGGCGGATTCAGTGCAGCGCATCGGCGAGATCGAGGAGGCGTTGGACAGCGGAGACAGCCGCAAGCTGACGATTGCCGCCCACAGCCTCAAGGGCAGCTCGGCCAACTTCGGGGCCCAGGAACTCCGCCGGTTGAGCGAAAGCATCGAGATGATCGGCCGCCAAGGCACGGTGACCGGTGCCGCGGCCCAGGTCCCGGCTCTGAGCGAGGAATTCGCGCGGGTCAAAGCCGAGCTGGAAGGACTGCTGGCACCGCCGTAGGCGGGCCGGCCGCCAAAAAAAAGAGGCGCCCGCGGTCCGGGCGCCTCGCAATGAACGGCCGGTGACGGCCGGGCAAGGATCAGGACTGATTCTCCTTGTTGGCCGCCTCGTCGAGGATGTCGCCCAGGTTCATCATGTCGGTGCCGCTGCTCTGGCGATTGAGCATGTCGTAGGTCGCCGTCTCGGCCGCCAGTTGATCGGCCGAATAATTCGCGGCCTTGATCGACAGGCCGAGCCGGCGCTCGTCGCGATCGATCTTGATCACGCGGGCGGTGACCTGTTGCCCCGGCTTCAGCACATCCTTCACCTTGTCGATGCGGTCCTCGCTGATCTGCGAGATGTGCACGAGCCCGTCGATGCCGTTCGCCAATTCCACGAACGCGCCGAAGGAGGTGATCTTGGTCACCGTGCCCTGCACCACGTCGCCGATCCGGAACACATTGTCGATCTCCGACCACGGATCCGGCGTCAGTTGCTTCATGCCGAGCGAGATCCGCTGCTGCTGGGGATCGACGTCGAGCACGATGGCGTCGACCTCGTCACCCTTCTTCAGCAGCTCGCTCGGATGGTTGACCTTGCGGGTCCAGGACATGTCCGACACGTGCACCATTCCGTCGATGCCCTCCTCCAGTTCGATGAAGGCGCCGTAGGTCGTCATGTTGCGCACCTTGCCGCGGACGCGGGCGCCGATCGGATAATTGTGGCGGACCATGTCCCACGGATTCGGCTCGAGCTGGCGGATGCCGAGGGAGATCTTCTGCTCCTCCTTCTGGATGCCGAGCACGACCGCATCGAGCTCCTGGCCGACCTTGAGGATTTCCGACGGCTTGGTGATGCGCTTGGTCCAGGACATCTCGGTGATGTGCACCAGGCCCTCAACCCCCGGCTCGATTTCCACGAAGGCGCCGTAGGGCACGAGGTTGACCACCTTGCCGCGGACCTTGGCCCCCACCGGGTACTTGTGCTCGATGTCGTCCCACGGGTTCTTGGTCGTCTGCTTGAGGCCGAGGGATACCCGCTCCTTTTCGCGGTTCACCTCGATGATCATGACCTGCACCTCCTCGCCCTGCTTGAGCATTTCGCTGGGATGCGCGATGCGGCCCCAGCTCATGTCGGTGATGTGCAGCAGGCCGTCCATGCCATCGAGGTCGATGAAGGCGCCGAAATCGGTGATGTTCTTGACGACACCCTTGCGGAGCTGGCCCGGCTGGATGCTCTCCAGCAGCTCGCGGCGCTTCTGCTGCCGCTGCTCCTCGATCAGTTCGCGACGCGAAAGCACGATGTTCTTCCGGTCCTGATTGATCTTGAGAACCTTGAAGTCGTAGGTCTGGCCGAGGTACTGGTCGAGGTTCTTCGGGGGCTGGATGTCGATGTGTGACGCCGGCAGGAAGGCGTCGACGCCGATGCTCACGATCAGCCCGCCCTTGACCTTCGTCTTCACGCGCCCGGAGACGACCGAGCCCTCCGAGCATTTTTGCAGGATGTTTTCCCAATTTTTCTTCTGCTGCGCGAGGTCGTAGGAAATGATGGGGTTCCCTTCACGGTCCTCGAGCTTTTCGAGGAGCACCTCGACCGGGGCGCCCACCTGCAGCTCGCCCAGATCCCCGAACTCGGATGCCGGAATGATGCCCTCCGCCTTTCCGCCGATATCAACGACCACCTCGTTTTGCCGGATCTCGGTGATCACTCCCGGCACAATCGCGCCCTCCTTCAACGTGTCGAAGGAACTCTGCGCGAGCAACTCTTGCATGACTGAACTCATTTGAAGAAGCGAAGCGCTTCCGCCTGCTCCCGGGCGGTCGCCCTCCGCGCCGGCCTTGCGGCCCTTGGTTGGAAGTTAGACTGCGAAAACCGCCCGCGGGAGCTTTGCGGCAGTGCGCGGACGGTGCCTGTAATTGCCGCAAACCAGCAACTTCCCAACCGCTCCGCCCTTCCGCAAGCTCAAAAAATCCGGCGCAGACCGGGCCCGGCAGCCCCCGCGGAGGAACCGCCCGCCCCCGCACGGGAATTCATTTTCCCCCAGGACCTTGCAGCTGGCGGTCGAGCTCATCAAAAAACGCGTCGTACGCCGCCGAGTCACGCAACGGCGTCTCCGTCGCCGGGTTGGACGCCCGGCTGAAGCGATCCTCCACCATCTGGCGCAACAGGACCTGCACCTCCACGGTCCCGTCGTCCCGGGCCCGGAGATGGATCGTGATGTCGCGCTGCACCGAGGATTCAAAATCCTCTCCGGCCCCCACGGGCGTGAGGCCCTCGAGGCTCCCTTCCGCCGGTCCGCCCCGTTCGATTCGGTAACCCAGCCTCAGCAGCGCCACCCGCGCGGCCTTATAAACCTGGCCGGGGTCGCCGTGAACAACGCGGACCTTGGGCGGTACGCTGGCGAATCGGTCGCGCACGGAATCCCGCATCGATTGCAGCGATTCGCAGCCCGCCAGAACGGCCCAGCTTGCGATCAAGATCACCCAAGGACGAAGGAGTTTGGCGCTCATGCAGGTCTTGGCGAACAAACACAATGCATCCCCGGCCGCCGGTCAAAGGCGATCATGGCCGCGCCGCCGCGCGGGATGGCGGCCGGCGGCCGGCTGTTGCTGGGAAATGCAATGCAGCGTGCCCAGCCCGCGGACCAGGTCGAGGCAATCGATCGGCACGATCTGCCGTCCAGGAAAACACGCCGCCAGCAGCTCGGCCGCCGCGGCATCCCGCCGCGGCTGCCGAAAGGCGGGCATCAGCACCGCCCCGTTGAGCACGAGGAAGTTCGCATACGTCGCCGGCAGCCGCTGCCGCCGCCCGAAACACGGATCCGGCATCGGCAGCTCCACGACCGTCGCGCGCCGGCCGCCCGAGGTGCGCACGCCCTGCAGCCGCTCCCGGTTTTCCTGCAACGGCCGGTAATTGACATCACGCGGATTGCGCTCGACCGCGGTGACGATTCCGTCGACACGAAAGAAACGGCTCAGGTCGTCGACGTGGCCGTCCGTGTCGTCGCCGGCGATCCCGTCCCCCAGCCAGATGATGTCACGGACGCCCAGGGCGGCGCGCAGGCGAGATTCGATCTCCACCCGACCCAGCCGGGGGTTCCGGTTGCGGTTCAACAGACACGACTCGGTGGTGAGCAACTGGCCGGCGCCGTTCACGTCAATCGAGCCGCCCTCCAGGATCATGTCGAACGCAAAGCGGCGCAGCCCGAGCGCGTCGCCCATCCGGGCCGGAATGCGGTTGTCCAACGCGAAGCGCGGATATTTGCCGCCCCACGCGTTGAACCGCCAGTCGGTCAGCGCCACCTCGCCCGTCCGATCGTTCCGCACGAAGATCGGCCCATGATCACGACACCAGCAGTCGTCGGTGGCGTGGCGGAACAGGCGGACGCGCCCGAGATCCGCCCGGGCGTGATTCAGCAGGGACCACACCCGCCGCTGGAGCGGCCGGGCGACGTTGATACGGACCTCCTCAAACCGGCTGATCTGCGCCACGATGCCCGCGAAGACCGCCGGAATGGACCGGAAGTGGCCCGGCCACGTCTGGCGCCGGTGCGGCCAGGAGAGCCAGACGGCCTCCTGCGGCTCCCATTCCGCAGGCATGCGGAAGCCGGTCGTCGCCGGCCCGGGCTTCCGGCGGCTGTGGTCGCTGGCAGTCACCGGCGTTTGCCGCCCGGGCGCGGCCTCCGGTTTTCGTCTCCGAACCGCCGGCCGAGATCGCCGTAGGCATCGATCCGGCGATCACGCAGGAACGGCCAGTGCGTGCGGGTGTCGTCGACCCGGTCAAGATCCGCCTCGGCCAGCAGCACCTCGTCGCGATCGGCTCCCGCCCGGGCCACCACCTGGCCGTCGGGCCCGGCGACAAAGCTTTGGCCCCAGAATTCGATCCCCGCCCCTCCCGCCGGCCGCTCATGCCCCACCCGGTTGACGGCCGCCACGAAACAGCCGTTGGCGATGGCGTGGGCGCGCTGGATCATCTCCCAGGCCGCCTCTTGCGCCGCACCCAGACGCGCCTTTTCGTGCGGATGCCAGCCGATGGCCGTGGGGAAGAAGATCATTTCCGCCCCCTCCAGGGCGGTGAGGCGGGCGGCCTCCGGGAACCATTGATCCCAGCAGATGAGAACCCCGATGG
>JBJKRD010000278.1:0-3160 GCA_046704925.1 Opitutaceae bacterium
CATCGCTGGGACGCGGCCGACTGGTACGACGCGGCGGACATCTTTGTGCTGCCGTCCTACCTCGAGGGCATGCCGTTGGCAGTGATGGAGGCGATGGCGAAAGGGCTGCCGGTGATTGCGACCGCGGTGAGCGGAATTCCGGAGGAGCTCGGCGATACGGGCCGGTTGCTGCCGGACCCGGCCCGTGACGCGGGAGGCGTGGTCGAGGGTCTGGCGCGGACGATAGCCGCGTGGGCGGACGATGCGGCCCGCCGTCGGGCCGAGGGCGCGCGCTGCCGGGCCCGCGCCGAGGCGATGTTCCGGGAGGAAACCATGACGGCGCGCACCCTGCGCCTCATCGCGCGGGCGCTGGCGGTTCCGACGGCATCCGCCGCGGCCCGCAGCCCGGCGCCGGAGCCGGTCAATTCAACCGTGCTGTGAGCATCCCGGCCCGGCCATCCGCCCGCCCGAAGATTCTCTTCGTGGCCCACGAGGCCAGCCGCACCGGGGCCCCGGTGTGGCTGCTCAATTTCCAGCGCTGGCTGCGCCGCCACGCCGACCGGGATTTTGACGTTTTGCTCGCGCGCGGCGGCCCGCTCGAGACGGAGTTTGCCGGGGTCGCCCCGCTGCTTCGTCCGTCGGAGCTCGCGGCGGATCCCACCCGCCTGCGATCGTATGCCCTGGTCTATTCGAACACCATCTGCAATGGCGGCCTGCTCGGCGAGCTGGCCGTTCCGGATCTGCCGATCGTGACCCATGTGCACGAACTCGAAGGCGGCTGGCAATGGACGGGGGCGCGCAACATGGCGGCGGTGCTCCGCCAGTCGCACCGTTTCGTGGCGTGTGCGAACGTCGTGGCCGAGCGCCTGCGGACGCACTTTGACATTCCGGCGGAGCGAATCAGCGTGCACCCGGAAATGATCGACGTCCCGGCGGTGACGGCCGGCGTCGCCGGGCTCCCGGTGACCGCATTGCGCCGGGAAGCCGGGGTGCCGGCGGACGCGCAGGTGCTGGTCGGCTGCGGAACCGTCAATCTGCGCAAAGGGCCCGATCTTTTCGTCCAGTTGGCGGCCCGGCTGAAGGGCCGGCTCGGTTCGGCCCGCCCCCTGCGGTGCCTCTGGATAGGCGGCCCCAATTCCGGGGAGCTGGCCCGGGCGCTGGAGGGGGACGTGCGCAAGCTCGGCCTGGAGCGGGAATTTGTCTTTATCGCAGAGAGAGCGTCCCCCCAGCGGCTGATGGCGCTGGGTGACTTGTTTTGCCTTCCCTCGCGCGAAGACCCGTTCCCGCTGGTGATGTTGGAGGCGGCGGCCCTCGGCAAGCCGGTCGTTTGTTTCGACGGCGCCGGCGGCGGCGCGGAGTTTTGTGCCCTGGGGGCGGGCGTGACCGCACCCTACCTTGACGTCGGGGCCATGGCGGACATCTGCGGCGCGCTCCTGGTGGACGGGGCGCGCCGGTCGGCCATCGGGGCGCGGGCGGCAGAGGTGGTGCGCGAGCGTTTCACCGTCGACACCGTGGCGCCCGCGTTATGGCGGGAGATCGAACGTATGCTGGGGGCCGCGGGCCGCCGCGCGTCGCGCGATCGGCCGCCCGGTTCGCTGGTCGAAAGCTACGACTCGTGGCCGGCCGGTCGGCGGCTCTGGCCGGATTATTTCGCCGCCCATGGGGCGCGCCGGCAGAGCCGGCAGCAGGCCCGCGCGTTGGCGCTGGCGGGACGCCGGGCCGATGCGGTCCGCCTGTTGATTCGGGCGGCGACCACGGACATCGGCACCAAGAACCCGGAAGTGATTTTCGAATCCCTGGTCGAAATCGGCGATGACCTGGCGGAGCTCGAGCCGCGGCAGTCGGCTTGGTTGCTCGCGCAGGCGGAAAAGCTCTCCGCCCAATCAACGCTGTTTCGGATGGGCGCGTATCGGGCCGGACCGAACGATCTTCCGCCCGTTCGATCGCCCGGGTGAAAGGCAGCAGCGCGCCTCGAAGTCTGACTCACGCCGCCCGCGCCTGGGTCCGGGCGCACCAGGCATGCCAGCAGGCGCGCAACGCGGCGCCGAACCTCTCCGCCTGGCCCGTGTGGTCAAGCAGGACGGATCCGGTCATCTCCGCCCGCAAGCCGGCGCGGAGCGCCGCCAATCGTGTCGGGGCCGACGCGAGTCCGGTCGCGATGCGGGTATAGTCCGAAGGGGTTGCCGCGATCCACTCGGGATGAGCCACGGCGGTCAGCAGGCTGGCGCTCACCCGCGATACGTGACGATCGCCGCGCAAGGTCACCACCGGAACGCCCATCCACAGGGCCTCGCAGGTGGTCGTGGTGCCGTGGTACGGATGGGTGTCCAGGGCGACATCAACCTGATGGTAGAGGGCCAGGTGCTCGGCGGTGCCGGCGGTCCGCTCCACCAGTTGCAGCCGCGCCGGATCGAGCCCGGAGGCCCGGAACCGGGCGCCGTGGGCCTCCCGCTGCACGGGATCGCCCAGGCCGCGGCCCTTCAACAGGAGACGCGACGCCGGCACGGCCGCGAGCACGTCGGCCCAGAGGCGGAGGGTGCCGTCGCTGATTTTGGACAGGTTGTTGAAACAGCCGAAGGTGAACGGCGCGTTTCCGAGGCAGGGCGGGGGACCGGGATCCCGCGCCTCCGCCGCCGGCCGGTAGGGCCATGCCGTCGGCGCGAAGCGCACGAGCTTTTCGGTGGCAAACCGATCCGCGTCGCCCCGGGGATCGGCGACGGCGTCGGTGAACCGGTAATCCATGGCCGGAAGCCCGGTGGTGTCGGGGTATCCCAGATAGCTGACCTGCACCGGCGCGAGGCGCCGGGCGAAGAGGGGGAGCCGGTTGGTCATCCCGGTGTGCCCCGCCAGGTCGATCAGGATATCGGGCTGATCGGCCCGGACCGTCTGCTCGACGACCGGGTGCGGCTGGCCCACGAAATTCCGCCAGAGGGCGGCATATCGGCGAAGGCGGGCGGAGACCGCGTCCTCCCGGATGTGATCGAGATAGAGCACGATCTCAAAGCGGCGGCGGTCGAGGTGCTCGAGCAGGGGCTCGATGAAGTAGGCGCAGGAATGTTCGCGGAGGTCCGGCGAAAGGAGGGCGACGCGCAGGCGCCGCTCCGGCTCCGATGGGTTGGGCAGCCGGGGCGCCGGGTGATCTCCGACCGCCCGGCCGTAGGCGACGTGCTCGGCGAAAATC
>JBJKRD010000279.1:0-2928 GCA_046704925.1 Opitutaceae bacterium
GTCGCCGCGCTTCTGACGCCGCCGGCGCGGGCTCAGCAACTCAGGCTCCCGCGCAGGTAGGTGACGGCCCGGCCGGCAATGCCGACGCGCGCGCCCCGCAATTCGCACCACAGTTCGCCGCCCCGCCGCGAAACCTGCCGGGCGTGCAGGCGGGGCCGGCCGAGCCGCGCCGCCCAATAGGGCACCAGCGTGCAATGGGCGGAGCCGGTGACCGGATCCTCCGGCACGCCGGCGTCGGGGGCGAAGAACCGGGAAACGAAATCGCAGTCGTCGCCCGGCGCGGTGACGATCATCCGCCCCGGCTGCACGACCGCCAGCGCAGCCTGGTCGGGCTGCAACTCGCGGACCTCCGCGGCGTTTCCCAGGACGCAGAGCCAGCGGGTGCCCGCCCGGCCGACAAATTCGGGCTCCCGGCCCAGGCCGCGGACGAGCGCCGCGGGCGCCGGCGTCGCCACCGCGGGTTGGGCGGGGAAATCCAGCTCGAGCGTTGGGCCGGCGCGGGTCACCAGCAGCTCTCCGCTCGCCGAAGCAAAAACCAGGTCCGGCGCCGCCTCGGCCAGCTCGGACCACAGAACGTGGGCGCTCGCCAGGGTGGCGTGACCGCAAAGCTCGACCTCGATGGCGGGCGTGAACCAGCGCAGGTGAAAGCGGCCCGGGCCGGTGCGGACAAAGAAAGCCGTCTCGGAAAGACCGTTTTCGGACGCGATGCGCTGCATGGTCTCGGCGGGGAGCCACTGCTCGAGGGGGACCACGCCGGCGGGGTTGCCGCCGAAAACCCGGTCGGTGAACGCGTCGACCCAGAAGAAGGGCAGGTTCATGCCGGAACCGTCAATCATCCGCGCGGCGGTGCGCAACCGGCAAATGCGTGTACGGCGCCGGGGCGCGACCGACTGTACCGACCGCGTCCGCCGTTCAGGCGTGGGCGCGCAGCGCCGGGCCGGCGAGGCGGCAGATGCGCCAGGCGCCCATTTCCGTGGCCCCGAAGCGACGGTAAAAGGCACGGGCCGATTCGTTCCAGTCCAGCACCGCCCACTCCATCCGCCCGCAGCCGCGGTCGTTGGCGAGCCGCGCACAATGCCGGAGCAGCGCCTGGCCGATGCCACGGCCCCGAAATTCCGGCTTCACGTAGAGATCCTCCACATAGAGGCCAGGCCGGGCGAGAAAGGTGGAGTAGTTTTGGAAGAAGACCGCGAAGCCGGCGGGTTGGCGGTCGTGGAAGGCCAGCACGCATTCGGCGGCCGCCGGGCCCACCGCGGGGAAGAGGGTGGCCCGCAGCCGCTCGGGCGTGGCCTCGATCTCCGCCAGAAGTTTTTCGTAGGCAGCCAGTTCGCGAATGAAATTCAGAATCAACGCCAGGTCGTCGCTGGTGGCGGAGCGGATGGTGGTCATGACCGGACACTTTGGCAGGCAAGCGGGCCCCGCCCCAAGTGCGAAAAGGCGGTCGGTCCGAATAGAGGCGCCTGGGGGGTTTCCCCCGTGGAATCTGGGTCGACACAACTGTTGCGTCGGCCGGACCCGGTACCTATCAACGTTACCATGGCATTGGTTGGTTCTCGGCGCGGGATGGGCGCAGCGTTGGGAATAGTGGTGGTGGCCGTCGCCAGCTTTGCGGTGGGCGTCGCCCTCCGGGGACGAGTTCCTGGCTTACCGGCCGCCGCCGGGTTGTTGCTCGGCATGGCGGCGGCCCCGCGCCGCCGCCGCGACCGACCGGTCGCCGGGGGCGGGCGCCAGATGGCCGAACACTACCGGGAATTGCTGGACCTCGCGCCGGTGCAGATTCTGGACGAGGATCTTACCGCGGTGGAGGCGGCCGTGGCGCGGTTGCGGTCCGACGGGGTCACCAACCTGACGGCGCACCTGCGCCAGCATCCGCCGCTGGTCCGCGAGCTCTTCGGCCTGGTGCGACTGCAGGATGCCAACCGGTCGGCGGTGACCGCCGCCGGTTTCGCCAGCCGGGAGGAGATGATCGCCCGGTTCCCCGGGCTGTCCGTCGCCCCTTATCCGGAGGTGTTCGACCTCCAACTGGAGGCGCTGTGGACGAAGCGCCGGCAGTTCGAGGACGAATTCCGCTATCTCGACGCGCACGGACAGGAGCACGCCTGCCTGATGCTCTACCGGACCCGCGAACGGGAGGGTATGGTGGACCCCTCGCGGGTCCTGCTGGTCCTGCTCGACATCACGACGGGGCGGCGAACGGTCGAGGCGCAGATGGAGGATCAGAAGGCGCTGCGCCAGATCCTCGCGCGCGCCAACATCCTGCTGTGGTGGGCCCGGGTCCGGCTCGAAGCCGGGCATTTTCGCTGGAAAATCAACGTGCCCGCGCAAGCTTACGACAGCCCGTTGCTGCGATTGGCCACCGCCCGCGACCGCGGCGGGCTCTGGGAGATCGATCACGCGCCCGATCTGCCGGAGACCACCCGCCGGGCCGAGGAGGCCCTCCGCCACGACCTCCCGGGGTACCAGCAGGAGTTCCGCGTCCTGTCGCCGCAGGGGACGCACTGGATGAACGAGGACGTGGTGGTCCGCCGCTGGGGCGAGGACGAATGGAACCTGGTGGGCGTAATCACGGACGTGACCGCGCGGCACGAGGCCGAGGAGGCGCGCAAGGCCACGGAGACGAAACTGCAACAGTTGCTCACCCGGGCGGACTGCATGCTCTGGGAGTCGAACGTGGTGCGCGAGGGCGCTGGGGTGCGGTGGTGCGATTTCACCATGCCGCATTCGGTGCTCAGCCAGCGTCTGTTCGGCGACTCGCCGCCGGCCACCGGCTCCGGCCTGTGGTACCCGGCGGACACGCCGGCGCTGGCGGAGATGGTCCGGCGCAGCACCGCGGCCATCCTGGCGGGGGCGGAGGGGTACGAGCAGGAGTTCCCCGTGCTGCGGCCGGGCCGGACCTTTTGGCTGCACGAGCAGGTATCGATCATGCCG